>JAEXNS010000327.1 GCA_023439605.1 Bacillota bacterium
ATTGATTTTAAACTTATATCACTGTTGATTGAAATCACTGGTAAATAAACTTTTTTTGTTGTTTTATGTATAATTGATTGCATCGCTATCGAAGTTATTATTTCTTAACTAAATGACATTGATTCAGTCATATGTATAGGGTAGAGATATTTTACCGAAGGTCCAGGGCGATCGGAAAGCCCGGTCGACTCCGCAGAGTCGAAACCCTTGCGAAACCGTAAACTTTACTTTTAGTGTTTGAATAGTGACCTTTTTGTAGATGTTTTTAAGTTAAAGAAAATTAATTTAAAGAACTATAGCAAGTTAATTGTTATTATTCTGTAGTTAATTTAAAATTTTAAATAAGTTACGATAGATAGAATATGTATATTAAATATTTTAGATAAAAGTCAATAAAAATACAAATAAAAAATATATTTTTGAAACGTTACTATTTAGCCATAAGTATAGGACGGAGATGTTTTACCGAAGGTCTAGGGCGACTGGAAAGCCCGATCGACTCAGCAGAGTCGAAACTCTTTTTAACCTGCTTTGCAGGTTTAGGGATTTTCTATCACAAAATCCCTACGCTTCACTTCGTTCGCTACCCTAAAAGCTCTTAAAGCATAAAGATTTCGCTTTCTGCGGAAAGCGACCAAGGGGTCGCCCTTTGGAAACCTACGATTTTTTGAAAAAAATCGAGTAAAACTTTATTTTTTGACATCAATAAGATAGGAGATGAAACGATGAAAACTGAAAACAATCCAATACTCAATAGTCCTGTTATTGGCTATGCACATCATCGCATAGTCCTTGACAATAATAAAAAACCATTTGATTATGAATTTATCGAAGTAAATGATACTTTTGGAGAACTCACAGGCTTGGATGTTGATTTTATAATAGGTAAAACAGTTAGAAATGTAATACCTGACATAGAAAAACTTGATTTTGACTGGATTGGTGTTTACGGTGAAATTGCACTCAATGGTGGGAATAAGGAATTTGAGCAGTACAGCAAACCATTGGGAAAATGGTATCGTGTGTATGTGTATTCTCATGAGAAATTATTCTTTACTACCATGTTTGTTGATATAACAAACACTAAAAAACAGATAGACGAACTACTCATATCACAACAACGTTATCAGGCTTTGGTAGAGAATATGAACGATTGGATATGGGAAGTAGATGTAGATGGAGTCTATACCTATGTTAGTCCAAATGTTAATGAGATAATGGGGTTTTCAGTAAAAGAAGTATTCGGAAAGACTCCTTTTGATTTTATGTCTTCAAATGAAGCAAGGCGTGTGTCTGAAATCTTTAGTGAAATTGTAAAAGCACAAAAACCAATAGACAAACTAGAGAGTATTTGTATTAAAAAAAATGGACGTGAAGTTTTGTTTGAGACTTCTGCGAAACCATATTTCAATTCAAAAGGTGAACTTCAAGGATATAGAGGAGTATGTAGGGACATAACAGAACACAGGCGTGCTGAGAATGAACTGAGGGAAGAGCGTGCGAGACTGGATCATATTATGAGCATTACAGGTACTGGAATTGATATCGTGGATGGTGATTATAACCTTCATTTCGTGGATAAGGGTTGGCAGAGGATATATGGCAATCCTGATGGGCGTAAATGCTATGAGTATTTTAAGGGATTGAATGAACCTTGTTCGAATTGTGGAATACCACATGCATTGGCGACTAGAGAGGTTGTTGTCAGCGAGAAAGTACTACCTAAGGAAAACAATAAAATTGTTGAAGCACATACTATACCATTCAAAAATGCTGAAGGAAAATGGCTGGTAGCTGAGTTTAAAATAGACATCACCGAACGCAAATTGGCTGAGAAGAAAATTTTTGAAAGTAACAACCGTTTAAAAATCGCTCAAGAAGTGGGCAATGTAGGAAGTTGGGAGCATGATTTTACAACTAATCAAGTCACTTGGTCAGATCATACTTTTACTATTTATGAAGAAGATCCTTCTACATTTGAAGTTAATTTTGATAGCATTATTGCTCATTTTCATCCTGATGATCGTGAAAATGTAGTTCAGGATTTAAATAAAAGTATAGCGGAGAAAAAAGACCTGCGAATTATACATCGGATTATTACAGGAAAATCTAATTTGCGTTATGTCCTTGAAGCAGGTCGAATTATCTTTGATGATAAAGTAGAAGTTGTTAAGATTGTAGGTTCTGTTGCAGATATAACGGAACAGAAAAAGTCAGAGCAGGCTCTTGAGTCCAAAAGTTTGAGACTTGAGGGTATAATAGAGGGAACTCATGTGGGAACTTGGGAATGGAATGTTCAAACGGGAGAAACGGTATTTAATAAACGCTGGGCAGAAATAATAGGGTATACACTAGATGAAATCAGTCCAGTTTCTATTGAAACATGGATGAAGTTTGCTCACCCAGATGATCTGAAAGGAAGTGGAGAACAGCTGGAAGAACACTTCAGAGGAGAAATTGCATATTACGATTATGAATCAAGAATGAAGCATAAGAATGGCGAATGGGTATGGGTACTTGATAGGGGAAAGGTTGTATCTTGGACCGATGAGGGTAAGCCACTTCTAATGTTAGGGACTCATCAAGATATTACCGAACGCAAAAAAGCTGAAGAAGTACTTATATTGGCAAAACAGCAAGCCGAGGAAGCTAGTAAAGCGAAATCTGAGTTTCTTGCCAACATGAGCCATGAAATTCGCACTCCTTTAAATGGAGTTATCGGTTTTACTGAACTTCTTAAAAACACCCCTCTTTCACCAGTTCAGCTACAGTATGTGGAAAATGCTAATGTTTCTGGGCATACACTCTTAGGAATCATCAACGATATTCTTGATTTTTCTAAAATTGAAGCAGGTATGCTTCATCTAGAAATGATAAAAACCGATATGATAGAGCTTTTGGAAAATAGTGTAGATATCGTTAAGTTTCAAGCTGGAAAGAAGAATTTGGAGTTGCTCTTGCATATTGACCAATCTATGCCACGTTTTGCCTTTACTGATCCCATACGGCTTAAACAGGTTTTAGCAAATCTTTTGGGCAATGCAGTAAAATTTACTGAAAAAGGCGAAGTAGAATTAAAGGTAAAATATAAAAAAATGGAGGATGAAAATGGTCAAATCTCATTTTTTGTTTGTGATACAGGCATAGGAATTACGGAAGAACAAAAAAGTAAGTTGTTTAAATCATTTTCTCAGGCTGACAGCTCAATCACAAGAAAATTTGGCGGTACTGGTCTAGGGTTGACTATCTCTGACTTAATTGTCAAAGAACTAGGTGGTAAAATTAAAGTTGATAGCAGGTATGGTGAAGGAAGTACTTTTTATTTTGACATTGTTACCAAAATGGAGGAAGGTAATCGTCTTGATAAGGATGAGATTAAACTTATAAAAAGATGTTTGATTATAGACGACAATGCAAACAATCGTTGGATTTTGCAAGATATTCTTTCAAATTGGGATATAGAGTGCGAAACCTGTGATAACGGATTGGCTGCGTTGAAGTTGCTAGAGACATCAAAACATTTTGATGTAATTATTTGTGATTATAATATGCCGTATATTGATGGACTAGAAACAATTCGTATGATCCGTGAAAAACTTAAATTAACTGAGGAAAAACAACCCATTATTCTACTTCACTCTTCGTCTGACGATGCAGAATTCCATAAGAGGTGCGATGAACTAGGGGTTAGATTTAGACTGACAAAACCAGCAAAGAGTTATTATATGCATTTGTATCTGTGTCAAGTATATGAACCAAATATGAAACAAACTGAAGAAGTTGTTTTAACTTCCCCAATAGTACAGAGTACAATATCCGAAAGTATCAACATACTTATTGCAGAAGATGTGCAAATGAACATGGTTATGATAAAAGCTCTCATAACAAAAATTCATCCTGAAGCGGTTTTCCATGAAGCAGTTAATGGGATTGAGGTTATTAGAATTATGAGTGAGGTTTTACCGGATATAATATTTATGGATGTACAAATGCCCGCGTTAGATGGTATAGAAACTACTAAAAAGATTAGAAAAATGGAAAAAGAGAAGGATGCTCATGTACCTATAATTGCTCTAACCGCAGGAGCTTTTAAAGAAGAACAGGAAAGATGTTTAGATGCTGGTATGGACGAATTTTTGACAAAACCGATTGAATCTGAAAAAGTTAAAGCTGTTCTTATAAAATATTGTTCTAGAAAATATGATAAACCAGAAGATACCTCACAGTTAATAGATCATTTTTGCAAGGAAACACTTCTAGAAAAGGTGGGTTCTGAGGATTTTATAACGCAGTTATTGCAAATTGCTTTAAGTGATTTTCCACAGAAACTAGAAAAAATTAATAAGGCTATTCAAGATGGAAGTAGTAATAGTATTAAGGAAATTACTGTTATTACGCATCAAATTAAGGGAGCTGCATTAAATTTATGCTTTACTATTTTTGCAGATATAGCAGACTCTATGGAACGGATAGCTTCTAGTGATGAGGGTTTACCTTTACTGAAAGAAAAGTATAGAGAATTGAAGTGTGAGTGGGAAATATTAAAAAATATTTTAGAGAAGTAAGAGAAAGTAAGATAATTAGTTAAAAGTTCATCTAATTGTTTAAAATCACCAAAATCAAAACTGAAAGTACTCACTTTTAATAAAATAAAACCCCTTATTAAACTTCGAATTTACGAGGTTTAATAAGGGCTTTTTCATTATAAGTGTCAAAGGCTATAAAATTATTTTAAAGAAATATAAATATGTATTTCAGCATTGTTCATGTCAGTTGCATCTACATATTCTTCAAAATCAAAACTGTATTTACGATCAATATCCATTGCACATAGGTTCATCCAAAAATCATAAACATCACTCTGTACATTTCCTTTAACTATAAACTTTGCGTATTTTCCAGCTTTAATAGTTATTTCGGTTAGGTTTTTATTGGAATCATCTTTTGAAGTAACTTCACAACCTACAAATAAATCATACGAAGTAAATTTCTCGGGTTCATAATTTGTGTATAATCCTATGCTATATGGATTTTTTTTGTTTTTAATATTTTGATATACTCCAGAATGAAACTTCATCCATAAATCACCTATAGATATAGTCATATTTGGATCTAAATCACTTATACGAGTAGAAATGGTTAATAAATTTTTAGCCTCAAGTTCAACAACTTCATAGGGCATTGGTTTAAAATGTTCTTTTCTCCATCTTTTTAGAGTTGGAAAATACTTTGACATTTGTTGTCTTGCAATTGATTCATTAAGAAATACCTTAGCTTCTAGTGTAAATGGGATGCACAATTCAATCATTTCTTCCATGGAAACATTTGCAGTAAAATCCCCATCCTTAAAACAGTAACTACAGTATTCAAGGTTTTTTGTCATATCTGCATTTAATCCAAAATGTTCTTCTTCTGTCATAGGCATACCACAGCTTTGACATATTTTCATATCGTTCATAAAGCACCTCTTTTAATTATTATTAATAAATTTTAAAACTTATGTATTAATAATACAATATTAAATATGACAACAGTATGTCATATTTAAAAATAAAAAAATAAAAAGTTAAGATTTATAAATTTTTATTGCATCATAAAGTCTTTTTTTTATTTTTTCTCTTATAAAATCAGGAGACAAGACTTCAGCATAACTAGAATAGGATAATATATAACTATAAAGCCATTCGTTTTCAAGTGAATGCATCGTAGCAATGTAGTTTCCATCATCATCTTTTTTTAATTGCTCATCATCAAACTCATCGAAAATCCTAAAAGCTTGAGATGATGATATTTTCAAAACAACTTCAATGTTCGAGTTTAAATAGTTTTCATATGTTGCATCATTTTCCTCTAAATATTGACGGTCAAAATGTTCATCAAGCAGAACTATGTTTTTTATTCTGGTTAGTTTAAAAATTCTCATGGCGTTTTTTTCACAACAAAATGATTTGATATACCAAGCTCGTGCTTTAAACCATAGCTTTAAAGGTTCCACTTTTCGTGCGGTCTTTGTGCCATCTAAACCATAATAATCAAAATACACACGATTTTTGTTTATAATAGCATCTTTGATAATTTTAACAGTTTCCTGCTTGTAATTACTCCATTCTGAAAAATCTACTTCAATCCAATTTGTACAATTCACATCAAAAATATTGCTTAACTTTGAAATTACTGAATTGATTTCAGGATAATTTACAGAGTTTAAACCCTTGAGTGCAGTTAATATTTCATTTTGTTCTTTTTTTGAAAGAAATGACTTGTCTTTTGTAAAGTTATCTGTTAAGCGTATACCGCCATCTTTACCCTTTAAAGCGTATATGGG
>JAEXNS010000335.1 GCA_023439605.1 Bacillota bacterium
ATATTACATAATGCAAAAAAATATTTTAATAAAAAAATCAGGTGTAATTTTACACCTGATTTTTTTATTATTATTCTCTTGGTTCTGCAAATTTTACTAAATCACCCATAATTCTTTGTTTTAGTAAAGCCAAATCGGCTACATCAACTTCACCATCACCGCTTACATCGGAAGCAATTTCCTTGTATCTATTAAATTCAAACTCATTTGTTAAAAATTGAGATAAAGCAACCAGATCCGCATTATTGAGCATTTTATCTTCATTTGTATCGCCCATTAAAATGGATTGCGGTCTAACAGTAGTTGTAACAACTGTTCCTGAAGAAGCGGTAGTAGTAACTGCTGTTCCTGAAGAAGCGGTAGTAGTAACTGCTGTTGTGTTTGTTGCTCCTGTAGTAGTGGTTGTTACAGTAGTGGTAACTGGTTTTGTGGTGGTTGTAATGGTTGTTACTGGCTTTGTAGTAGTTGTTGTTGTTACTGGACCTGTACTTCCTCCATAATAATCTGATAAGGAAATTCCGTTTTTGCCCAATTTAACTTTGTGATCCAAACCTATATACTTACCATCTTTAGTTTGCCATAAAGCTTTTTCAAATAAACCATATTTTTCTTCATCCCATGTACTCCAGTCATTCCCTATTAGCCCACCTGTATCCCCAGAATTAGGATTTATACACCAAAATGTATGATGTATTTTATTATTTATCATATAATCTCTTAACAGAGTCATCCATTTTTGATTCTTTCCGCCATCCATGTGTCCTCCCCATTCACCCATAAGTAATGGAGCTATGTTTTGATCATTTATATACGCCCATGTGTCATACCAATAATCATCTAATAAGGTTTGTGTTGTAAAATCTTTATCAAACCAAGACTGATTATAAACTGAAGGACCATAATCATGAGGAGAATAAACGATTTGCTTATTAAGTTTATCACTACCAAAATCAATAGGATAATCCTTAACTCCTCTTAAGTTTCCTCCCCACCAAGCACCGTACCAAGGTGAAGCATCACCTGTTGCACCCCAAACATCTGGTGTTTCAAATGTATAACCCAATTCTGTTTTTGGATATTGTTCTATACCTTCTATTAAAATTAATAGATTTGGGTTTTTTTCCAATATAGCTTTTCCACACTTTTCAGAAGCATATTTCCAGTTATTTTCATCAGTTGATAAGTCCCACTTTGCCATTTCTGGAGGAACACCTTCTTTGTATCCGCGTTTACCATGTGGTTCATTTTGTAAGTCCAAACCAATTATTGTATCATCATTTTTATATTTATCAGCCAACCAAACTAATGTATCTATCCAATCTTTTGTAGTTACGCCACCTTTACCATACCATAACTCATATACATGTCCGGAATTATCTGAATGAGGACTATGCACGTCAACAAGAACTTTTATCCCCAATTCTTTACAGTAACCCATTATAATATCAAAAATCTCCATACTATTTTTAGTTTCTTCAGTTACTGGATCATAAAAATCAGGATTACATACATGATATGGTGGATTATTACTAGCTGTTACACTAGATACAGGATTTGGAGTTCCATTCATCCAACTTTTTAATAACTCAGATGAGATAGGAATTCTCAAAAGATTTATACCATGATCTGCTACACTTTCAAGAATTGTTTTCACATCATACCAAGCACCGTGAAAAACATTTTCAGTACAGTTAAATCCAAACCAGTTTGCCCCCGTCAACCATACTTCATTTCCATTAATATCAACAATCTTATTCCCTTTTGTTGTTAACCAGTCATCATTTCCATCATCGACAGCAGCAACAACAACTTGTGTCTGTGTGGTTTCTTTGTACATAGAAAAACAGCAGGTAGTTGCAACAGCTAAAGTGGAAACTATAGCTAAAATTCTTTTACTTAACTTCATAAAAATAAATCCTCCTCAAAAATTACAATCAAAGTTTCATTAAACAATCATAAAACACAATCTTTCTACTTTATATTATACAATATATATGAGTGATATGTCAAGTCTTTCTGTTAATTTGAACAAAAAAATAACTATATATCTACTATATTAATATACAATATAAAGTTCAGAAAATTTAATTAAACCATATGAACTTGGTTTAATTAATCCCCAAATAGTAACTATGTGATATTTTTTTTAACCTCATAAACAAATCTCCTCCTCAACATTAATAATAAATTTTACATAACTAAATAACCAAAGGTATATTTCTAATTAACATTATACAGTCCTTGTAACTATATGTCAATATTTTTTTCGTTAACATTAACAAAAAAATGTTACACGCACACGTTAATTGTATACAAATTTATATATAAAAAAGGACATAGTCGTATTTTACTTATGTCCTTTATATAATCATTTTACAACTAGTTTTCCCTAAATTCCAAGAAAAAATTACCAAAATAAGATTTGTAGTCTATTAAATAATCTTATTTAAAATTATTTAATAGACTACTTTTCAACCCCTTTATGGTATCATTCACCTTTGTATCATTTGCAAATTTTAAAGAATAACTAATAACTATACTCATTTTACCATTTACAGTTACTACTCCAATTGTCAGTTCGTTAGAAGGTACTGATGGAGGAATAAAGACAACATCCTCAACCTTATCAATAAATTCACGACCTAAATTTGTTACGCCTAAACCTGAAGGCACTCCATGTCCTAACGAACCACTTATTTTCTTTGCTGTATCACTTTTAAAATATCCAAAAGCTGATATATTCATTGCATCTATTAGGCTTGGATTCATACGCATATAACATGATAACAATAAAAATAAATCTCTATTTTTAGATAATTTTTTCTTAACTTTATTATTTACTAGTTTTGCATTTTCAAAAAAATTTAACTGGTTTTTATAACTATATTCTATTCTTATCCCTGAAGCAAAATTTCCTAACGTATCGTTTACTTTATAATTTATTTTTTTTCTTACATCTACTGCAACACCTATTGATTTTAAATAGGGAGATATTTTAAATAATGATGTTAAAATCGCAGAATTTACAGTTACTTTATTTCTTCTGCAAATATTTTCTATATAATTAGTTTCCTCTTTTGTAAATTCAAAATAATTATACCCCGTTTTGTTTTTTTTCATATAATCTACAAAAAAATTTTTATAATCAATATTATTAACTTTATTTTTTTCGATATACCACTTAAAGTTGTTAAGAGTAACAAAAATTTTATTTTGAAAACTTAAATCACTTTTTTTAGGAAAATCTTTTATACTACTTATTAATTTAGGTTCTTTTCCAAAATCTACTTCTTTATAGTTGTATATTTTTACAAAATCTTTTACTAAACACATCAAAGCTCTTCCATCTGAAATAATATGATGTATCAAAAATAAGACTGTAAAATATCGTTCGCTTGGATAAACACAAATCTTGAACATATTTCCATTTTGAATATCCCAAAAATCATCTGCAAATTTACTATAATCATCAATAAAATTTTCTTCTTTATTTTTTATATAAATTTCAATTTTTTTATCATCGTTTATATCGTAATAATATCCATTTGCATCCTTCTTTATATTACTTCTTAAAAAAGTATGTATTGATGATAGTTTTTCAATGGCTTCCCTTATTCTCTCTTCTGAAAAATCACAAACAATATCAAATTTCATACCAACAATCATTCTAGGACATGTTAAGTTTATACGTTCTGAATAAATATACTGTTTATTCATAAAAAAGCTCCCCAATTTTTAAATTAAAAAAATCTACCAAGTAAATACTTGATAGATTTTGGTTGGGATAGATGGATTCGAACCATCGAGATGACGGAGTCAAAGTCCGTTGCCTTACCGCTTGGCTATATCCCAATATTATTTTTCGCTAATCACTTGTCTCAGTCAGCTTTATAATTATAGCAAAATTCACATCATAAGTCAATACTTTTTTTTGTTCAAAATCAAATTTATTAAATATGATAATTAATTTTTAAATATTTGTATCAATTTTATTGAATATCAATAAAATTGATACAAATAATATTACTACTCGGCCACATGAGGTAAAATTTATAATTTTGTAGAAGTTTCAACTCTGCGGAGTCGACCGAGCAATGTCAACTTAAAAAAATTATACCACGTATTTCTTTATTATTTTAAATATTTCTTTTATATCTATAGGTTTACTGATATAATCATCCATTCCTACTGAAATACATTTTTCTTTATCTCCAGACATAGCAAATGCCGTCATTGCTATTATAGGCGTTCTTATTTTATTTTTTATATTTTCATTTTCTCTTATTTTCAATGTAGCTTCAAACCCATTTATAACAGGAATTTGACAATCCATAAATATAATATCATACTTTTTTATTTCACATGCATTTATAGCTTCTTCTCCATCTAATGCAACATCACAATTTAATCCATTTTTACTTAACAATTTAACAAAAAACTTTCTGTTTATATCATTATCTTCTACAATTAGTATTTTAACTTTTTGATTTATTTCATTTTCTTCAATTAAATCTTTTGTTACTATTCTATTGCTTTTTTTGATTTTTTTATTTTGTTTTTCATCAAATATCATACAAATACAATTTAAAAGGTCACTACGTTTATAAGGCTTAGAAAGGTAACCATCAAATCCATTTTTGTTAGTATTATTTAATTCGTTTTCTGTATTTATTGAAGTAATCAAAATAAGTGGTATATTTTTAGAATAAGGTATAGCTCTCAAAGTATTTGCTAAATCTAAACCATTCATATTTGGCATACTATAATCAATTAAAACAACATCCAAATGCATTCCAGTTAAAATATATTTTATCGTTTCTTCGGCTGTGGATATAGTCTCAACAATAGCACCGACTTCTTGTAAATACATTTTTGCTATCATTCTATTACTTTCATTATCATCTACAACCAAAATTTTCTTTGCTTTAAAAATACTATAATCAATATTTATATTTTCTTCGGATTGACTTTCAGATATTTTTAATGGTAATGTAAAACAAAAATTCGTACCCAACCCCACTGTGCTTTTAACATTAATTTTCCCACCCATTGCTTCAACAAATGCTTTACAAATTGTGAGTCCCAAACCTGTACCACCATATTTTCTTGTTGAAGAATTATCTGCTTGCGTAAATGGTTGAAAAATTTTATCCAGTTTATCTTCATCTAAACCTATCCCTGTGTCTTTTACAGAAAAATAAATATATTCTATGTCATTAATTTTTTTATCTAACTTGACTTCAATTAATATTTCGCCTTTGTCTGTAAATTTAACTGCATTTGATATAAGATTCATAAGAATTTGTTTTATTTTTGTTGGATCACCAATAAAAAATGGTGAAATTTCTGACCTTAACAATATATTTATTTCTAAATTTTTTTCTTTTACCTTAGCTAAAAATGGTATTATAGAGTTTTCAACTATAGAGCGTAAATAAAAAATTGTATGTTCCACTTCAACTTTTCCTGCTTCTATTTTTGAAACATCTAAAACATCATTTATAACATTTAATAATATATCTGTAGATGATTTTATTAAATTAATATACTCTTTTTGTTCGTTTGATACATTTGTATCTTCGAGTAACTGCAAAAAACCTAATATTCCATTCATTGGTGTTCTTATTTCATGAGACATATTTGCTAGAAAATAACTTTTTGCTCGATTTGCAGTTTCTGCTCTTTCCTTTTCCACTATAAGCCTATCTTCAAAAAGCTTTCGTTCTGTTATATCTCTTGCAGCAGCATAAACATAGTTTTCTACAGGCCTAGAACGCCATTCGATATATTTATATTTTCCACATTTACATCTATATCTATTAACAAAATTAAGGACTTCTTTTTTTTCAGATAAACTTGATAAAGCATTAATGGTTTTTTTCAAATCTTCTGGATGGACAAAATCCAAAAATTTTCTATTCTCTAATTCTTGCTTTTCATAACCTAAAACACTGCACCATTCTTTGTTTACTTTAATAAAATGACCCTCTAGATCCGCTATACAAAGCAAATCAAGATTTACATCAAAAAAATTATTTAATTCTTCTTGACTCTTTTTTTCACTAGTTATATCTCTAATAACAGCTAGTAATTTTTTTGATTTATTTTTATTATCAATTATTAGGTTCGTTTTTAAATTATACCATATTTTTTTACTATCAATATCCAAGTCATATTCTGTTATATTGGAATTACCATTTTTCAAAGTATTAGTTAATGCTTTTATAATTTTCAAATACGCATTTTCAGGAAAAGGAAGTTCATCGAATTTCTTACCAATAAAAAATTCGGGATTTAAAAATAATTTTAATCCTTTTGGTTGATAATATTTTAAAAACACTAAATTTTCATCCAGTATAAAAATCAAATCATTCATGCTTGTAATTAATAAATCCAACTCGTTTTTCATATTTTCTATTTCATTTAACTGTTCTTTTTCAAATGTTATATCAATAAAATATGTAATGAAAAAATATTTTTCAGGAGAATAAACCTTTATCTTATACCATTTTTCTAATTCAAATGAATACTGTTGAAATTCATCTTCTTTAACATTAATAGCTATTTCACCATAGTATTTTATCCAGTCAAACTTACTATCTTGTATACCAGAAATAACTTCAGTTACTTTCTTTCCAATTATATCTTCTTTTTTTAATCCTGTATATTTTTCAAAAAAATCATTTGCTTTTAAAAAAATATAGTCAATGGGATTATTTTTTTCGTCTATAATTATTTTATGATATGCAAAACCTATAGGAGCAGATTCTATTATGGATTTATAAAGTTCTACACTATTTACAT
>JAEXNS010000358.1 GCA_023439605.1 Bacillota bacterium
ACCGAAGGTCCAGGGCGACCGGAAAGCCCGGTCGACTCCGCAGAGTCGAAACCCTTGCAATACTAAGAGTTCCATAAGAAATAAAGTGTTTTATAGTCTAAATAGTATCACATTAGTATTAAAATAATTTAAGTATTTTTATCTGTATTTTTAAATTCTTTTAAATTCCCTTTTTTATGTGTTCTTTCTTCCGGAACAGCTTCTACATCTGAAAAAGGCAAATTTTTATCAGCACATAAAATTGTTATATGATATAGCAGGTCTGCTATCTCATTTTTCAATTCTTCATTATCATTGTTTTTTGCTGCAATTATCATTTCCGAACATTCTTCGCCACATTTTTTTAAAATTTTATCTTGACCTTTTGAAAAAAGATAGCAAGTATATGAACCTTCCTGAAAATTTGACTTTCTATCAATAGCTATATCGTATAATTCATTTAAAATATTTTTCATTAACTTTAAACTCCTTTATTTAATTAACACTTTAATTTACCGTTACTATTCATCCATATGTATAAATCGGAGACGTTTTACCAAAGGTCCAGGGTGACCGGAAAGCCCGGTCGACTCCGCAGAGTCGAAACCCTGTAAAACGCTACTATTCAGCCATATGTATAAATCGGAGACATTTTACCGAAGGTCCAGGGCGACCGGAAAGCCCGGTCGACTCCGCAGAGTCGAAACCCTTGTAAAACGTTACTATTCAGCCAATGTATAAGACAGAGATGTTTTACCGAAGGTCCAGGGCGATCGGAAAGCCCGGTCGACTCCGCAGAGTCGAAAACCTTTTTAACCTGCTTTGCAGGTTTAGGGATTTTCTATCGCAAAATCCCTACGCTTCACTTCGTTCGCTACCCTAAAAGCTCTTAAAGCATAAAGATTTCGCTTTCTGCGGAAAGCGACCAAGGGCGTTGCCATTTGGAAACCTACGATTTTTTGAAAAAAATCGAGTAAAACTTTAATTTTTTTACAAGTTGAAGACATTTGGCGACCCCAAACCCCTGTAACGCCGTAAACTTTACTTTAGAGGCTGAATAGTAACTTATTCCCCATAAATCTTATTAAAAAAACAACTATAACTTCCTGTATGGCATGCTGGTCCTGTTTGCTCTACATTTACAAGTAAAGTATCATCATCACAATCACCATATATACTTATTACTTTTTGCATATGCCCTGAAGTTGCACCTTTATTCCATAATTCGCTTCTAGAACGACTCCAAAACCATGTATATCCGGTTTCTAAAGTTTTGGCTAAACTTTCTTTGTTCATATATGCAAGCATAAGAACTTCCTTTGTTTCATTATCTTTAACTATTGCTGGAATAAGACTTGATTTAATAAAAAATTTATCTAAATTCATTTTATACTCCTCTACTAAAACTTCTTACAGGGATATCTTTGTCTTTTAAATGTTGTTTTACTTCCCCTACAGTCAATTCCTTATAGTGAAATAATGAAGCGGCAAGTGCAGCAGAAGAATTTGTTGTTTCAAAAACTTTAGAAAAATCTTCTAATTTACCACAACCACCACTTGCTATTACAGGAATATTAACAACACTACATACAGCATTTAACATTTCAATATCAAATCCTGCCTTTGTTCCATCTGTATCAATTGAATTCAAACATATTTCGCCTGCACCAAGACTTTCTATTTCTTGAACCCATTTTATTAAGTCCATTTTCATGTCTATACGTCCACCATTTATGTATACAGTATATCCACCGTTTCCATCTCTTTTTGCATCTATACCAACAACAACACATTGGCTTCCAAAAATATCTGCTGCTTCACTTATTAACTTAGGATTTTTAACTGCTGAAGAATTTATTGAAACTTTATCTGCACCCGCACGTAAAGTTTCACGAAAATCTTCTATTGTAGAAATTCCACCACCAACTGTCAAAGGAACAAATACTTTTTGTGCTGTTCTTCTAACTACATCTAGCATTACGCCTCTGCCTTCATGAGAAGCAGTTATATCATAAAAAACCAACTCGTCTGCACCCTGTTTATTGTATTCTTCTGCACATTCAACTGGGTCACCTACATCTTTAACGCCTTCAAAATTTACACCCTTTACTACTTTTCCATTTCGTACATCTAAACAAGGTATTATTCTTTTTGCCAACATAATTATCCTACCTTTCAGCTAAACTTATAGCTTCCTTTAAATTCAATGTACCTTTGTATATAGACTTACCGCAAATAGTACCATATAAATTCATCTCTTTACATATTTTTATATCTTCTATTGTATGAACTCCACCACTTGCAATAATATTTGCATTTACAGAAATACTTAGTTTTTTTAGTTGTTCTGCATTAACACCAGATAAAGTACCGTCTTTAGATATATCTGTGAAGATAATATATTTAACGCCTATATTCGCCATCTCTTTTGCTAAATCTATATAGTTTACACTAGAAGAATCAAGCCAGCCCTCAACAGCTACCATTTCCTCTTTTGCATCTATACCAACAGCTATTTTGTCCCCGTATTCTTTTACCGCATCTTTTACTATACCTGGGTTTTTTAAAGCAATAGAACCTAGTATCACTCTTGAAATACCATTTTGAATATAATATTCTACAGTTTCTAAATTACGTATTCCTCCACCCAATTCAACTTTTAAATTTGTGTTTTTTGCAATATCTATAAAAATCTCATTATTTACAGGTTTGCCTTCTTTAGCTCCATCTAAGTCAACCGTGTGTATCCATGATGCACCATTTAATTCAAAACTTTTTGCAGTATCCATATAATTTTCAGCAACTGTTTCAACTGTTGAAAAGTCACCTTTAAAAAGTCTTACGCAATTACCATCTTTAATATCTATAGCAGGTAAAATTATCATTTAATCAATCCTCCGAAATTCCTCAATATCTGCAATCCTGTTTCCCCACTCTTTTCTGGATGAAATTGAGCTCCATAGACTGTTGCTCCATTATAAACCAACGAAGGAATTTTACTATCATATTCACAATATGCAGATATATCTTTATCGTCACAATAAGCTTGATATGAGTGTACAAAATAAACATATTCATCATCACTTAGTCCATTTAGTAAAGGGCAATCATTTAGCTTTTCTAACTTATTCCACCCCATATGTGGTATATTCAAGTTAGGTGCAATTATCTTATCTACTTTACCTTTTATAAGACCTAAACCATCATATTCTTCAAATTCATAACCTTTTTCAAAAATAAGTTGCATACCTAAACATATACCTAAAAAAGGTTTTTTCAAAGCTTCTTGTTTTATTGTTTCTATAAGTCCTGTTTTTTCAAGCATTTTCATAGCACTTGGAAACGCTCCAACACCTGGTAAAATTATAGCATCTGATTCAACAATGTCTTTTGCGTTTGAAGTCAATTTATTTGGCAATTCCAAATAATCCAATGCATTTTTAACACTAAATATATTTCCTGCACCATAATCAATTATAGAAATCATTTATAAAACCCCTTTCGTTGAAAGTGTTTCTAATCCAGTTTGTTCAGTTGCTATTTTTAAACTATGTGCCACTGCTTTAAAAATAGCTTCACATTTATGATGATCATTTGATCCATAAACCATATCTATATG
>JAEXNS010000033.1 GCA_023439605.1 Bacillota bacterium
ATACAGAAGAAACATTAGAATTTTCTATTTTCCCTTCACTTTTGCTAATTATGACTTTATTTAGATTGGCCATGAATATCACCACGACTCGATATATTTTGTCTACGGGTTCTGCTGGAGGATTAATTGATACCTTTGGTAAATTTGTAATGCAAGGCAATGCTGTTATTGGATTTATTATATTTCTAATAATAACTATAGTACAGTTTATGGTTATTACAAAAGGATCTGAAAGGGTTTCAGAAGTTGCAGCAAGATTTACGCTGGATGCTATGCCAGGAAAGCAAATGGCCATAGATGCTGACTTGAGTTCTGGACTTATAGACGAGCCAACAGCAAGAATAAGAAGACTTAAAATACAAAGAGAAGCTGACTTTTTTGGTTCAATGGATGGTGCGTCTAAGTTTGTTAAGGGTGACTCTATAATGTCTATTGTAGTTACTGTTATAAATTTAGTTGGTGGTATAATAATTGGAATATTAAATAAAGAAGGTACTGTACCAGAGATCATGAACATATATAGCATTGCAACAGTTGGAGATGGACTTATGTCTCAAATTCCGGCATTGCTTATATCTGTTGCTACTGGTATGATGGTTACTAGATCTGCTTCTGAAGCAGATTTAAATGAAGATCTTTCAAAACAATTTACTTCTCAACCAATGGTTTTGATTATTTCAGGAATTACACTTGCTTCACTCTCGTTAATTGGATTTCCTCCACTACAAGTTATGATTTTATCTGTTACCTTAGTAGGGTTAGGGATAATTTTAAAAAGAAAATCCAATATTGTTTTATCTGGAGCAGAACATGTTGGAGACCATGGCTTAGTGCCTCAGGAAGAAATAACTAGTGAAGCTGATTATTATAGAAAAATAGAAAACTTATATGGGTTATTATCAGTTGAACAAGTTAGAATTGATTTTGGATATAGTTTAATTCCTATTGTTGATGAATCTAGCGGTGGCAATTTCTTGGATAGAGTAGTAATGTTTAGGAAACAATATGCTGCAGAAATGGGTTTTGTCATTCCACCAGTTCAACTAAAAGATAGTGTGAAATTAAACCCAAACCAATATGCTATATGTTTAAGAGGCGAAGAAGTTGCTATTGGAGATATTTTAGTAGACCATTATCTTGCTCTAGCTCCTAGTGAAGATGAAGATACAATAGATGGTATAGAAACCGTAGAACCTGCTTTTGGCATAAAAGCAAAATGGATAAGCGAGGATAAAAAGGTAAAGGCAGAACTTATGGGGTATACTTTAATAGATCCTGTATCAGTTATTATAACTCATTTCTCAGAGATAATAAAAGTACATGCATATGAACTTTTAAATAGACAAGAAACCAATAATATTTTAGATAACTTAAGAAAAACAAATGAAAATATAGTAAATGATGTAATACCAAACGTAATAAATGTAAGCGATTTACAAAAGGTTTTATGTAGGTTATTACAAGAAAATATACCTATAAAAGACCTTGAAACTATACTTGAAACTTTAGGTGATTATGGTACAAAAGTCAAAGACATTGATATGCTAACTGAATATGTGAGACAGGCACTCAAACGAACTATTTCACGTAAATTTACAGAAGCAGGTCAAATGAAAGTTATAAGTTTGGATTCTGAAATAGAAAGTAAGATTATGGCGGCTGTTAAAAAGATGGATGGAGGGTCCTATCTTGCTCTAGATCAACAATCTATACAAAAAATAATTACTTCTACTACATCACAGTTAGACAAGGTAAAGGATATCGTTTCTTTACCAATAGTACTGACTTCACCTATAGTTAGAATATATTTTAAAAAATTATTAGATCAATTTTATCCAAATGTTACTGTTCTATCTTTTAATGAAATTGATACAGATGTTCAGATTCAATCATTGGGAAATATATCTATTTAAAGGAGAGAGAAATGAGTAATTTAGATAATTCAAAAATGACAGATGAAGAATTTGAAATTATACATAAACAGTATAAAGAAACGGGGAATATAAGTCTTAGAAATAAGCTAGTTATGAATTTTGCCTCAATACCTAAAACAGCTGCGATGCAATTGAGAGGATTAACTGCAAGTTATGCACAGGTTGAAGATATGGTTAATCAGGGAATGATTACTTTGATAGATTGTATAGATAAATTTGACTTTTCAAAAGGAATAAAGTTTGAAGCATATGCATTTATGAGGGTAAGAGGTAGTATTATAGATTTGGTTAGAAAGCAAGATTGGGTACCTAGAAGGGTAAGAATGAATTCAAAAGAAATATCAAGCGTGTATAATACTTTATGTCATGAATTACAAAGAGAACCAACAAAAGAAGAAATAGCTGAAAAAATGAATATATCCGTAAATAAATTAGATCATTATAACAGTGAAATATCAAATGCAGTCGCGTTTTCGTTTGAAGAGTTAATTCAAAATATGTCTCAAATGGGGGACGTTCTAGAAAGCACTTTAAGTGAAGACTTAACACCAGAAAAAAAAGTAATTAAAACTGAATTACGTGAAATGCTCAAAAAATCAATAGATGTTTTGAGTGAGCGTGAAAGGCTTGTTGTGACTTTGTATTATTATGAAGAATTGACTCTTTCTGAAATAGCAGAAGTTTTAAATGTAAGTTTACAAAGAGTATCGCAAATAAACTCAAAGGCAATAATGAAACTTAGATCTAACATGAGTGATTATATAAATGCATAGTAAAGGAGTTGATAAAAATGATGAAGGGATTTTATACTGCAGCATCAGGTATTTTTGTGCAACAAAGAAATATAAATGTTATAGGTAATAATATAGCAAATTCACAAACACCAGGTTTTAAAACTGACAGAGTTGTGACTTCTACATTTAGTCAATTAGTAGAGAGAATTGAAAATAGAAATAAAGCTATTATTGGTTCAGAATCACCAGTAAGTTTTGTAGATGAAGTTCCAGTAAATCTTTTGGATTCATCTGTAGAAGAAACTGATAGACCATTTGATATGACATTAATAGATGAAGGGTACTTTAATATTGCAGGACAAGATAAAACCTATATGACTAGAAATGGGAATTTCGATGTAGACAATGAGGGTTATTTGATTTTAGAGGGTGTTGGAAGAGTTTTGGGGCAAAATGGTCCTATTAGAATTGGAACTTCTGATTTTGAAGTTATGGAAAACGGAGATGTTTTTTCAGAAGATTATAATATTTATTTTGGGAAATTGCTAATAACTATACCTGAAGAAGGTACAGAGGTTACTAAATTTAACAGTGGAATGTTTATTGCAGAAGAAACTCAGGTAGTTCAAAATCCACAAGTGGTACAATATGCACTTGAACGTTCAAACATAGATATGAATCAAGAATATACAAGATTAATAGAAGCACAAAGAGCTTTACAAGCTTGTAGTAACGCACTTCAAATTGTAGATACTATAAATTCAAAGGCAGCAATGCTATCAAGTATTTCTTAAGAATGGTAGGTGAAATTTATGAATAATGCGTTTTATACTGGAGCATCTGGTGTAATGGCATATCAACATGGAATAGATATTATTTCTCACAACATTTCAAATTCAAATACAACTGGCTATAAAGTTACAAAAGCAGAATTTAAAGAATTGTTATACAATAAAATGGATGTAAAATACAATTTGGAAGCTACAGATGAAGAAATAATTGCTTCAGGTCATGGTGTAAAATTACATGGTAGTGACCTAATATATAGTCAAGGTAATTTGCAAAATACTGGATATGATTATGACTTTGCAATAGTGGGAGACGGTTTATTTGCTGTAGATAATGGCGGACAAATCGAATATACAAAAAACGGGAACTTTGATGTAAGTATTGAACAAAATGGTGGTTATTTGGTCTCATCTGATGATGGCTCTTATATTTTGGATCAAAATAGACAAAGAATTGTAGTTCCTTTTAATGAAGAAGAACAAGCTTTTGATACGAAAAATTTAAAAAATGTTCTTGGAGTTTTTAACGTACAAAATCCATATGGTCTGTTGAGAATTAACGATACAAGGTTTTTACCTACAGATAAGTCAGGCATACCTGTTTTGTCAAATGTAGGGACATATGATGTTTATGAAAAAACTTTAGAAGCCTCTAACATAAACCTAGCAAAGGAAATGTCTGATGTAATAGTATATCAAAGATCATATCAATTTTGTGCAAGAGTTGTTAGTGTTGCAGATGAGGTGGAGCAAGTAGCAAATAGTCTTAGAAAATAATTTTAAATAAAATGGTGGTGATTTTTGTGGCAGATATGCTTAGAATTACGACTCCAATAACAAATAAAAATGTTGTTCAGCCGACAAAAGAGCATGTTGACTCAAATACACTTCCATTTGACATGCAGGATACATCGAAAGTTATAAAGACAACAGCAGACTCAGAGTTGTTAAAACAAAATAATGGTAACATAGATAAAGATACTGCACCAACACTACTGATGGATTTACTGAAAGATCCATCAGTAACAGTTAGTTTTTTAAAGAATATTTTTTTATTGCAAGAGATAGTAAGTTTATTACCTCTAAACAATCAGCCTATAACAGAGGAAATAGAAAATTTATTTAATGCCTTATTGGTAAAACCAGAAGATATAGAAAAAGAAATGATACGTCAAGAAAACTCTTCTACATCTTTTAAAGGTGAATTATTTGATTTTTTACGAGATGTTTTAAACGAGCAAAAAGGAAATGATGCAAAACAGGCAGTAGCAACACTTTTAAAAGCAATGAATTCAGAATCAAACAGAGGAGAAATATTACTTTCTCTATCAAATAGTTTAAGCTATCTAGCAGATACTTTATCACCAAGTAAAAATATAGCAGAAAGTATATGGGCTTTATCTGAAAAGTTTAAATTAGATACAGCAGAAAAGGACTTTAACAACTTAAAATCACAAGTTTTAAATATTTTGGGAGATGTAGAGTCAAGTATATTATTTTCAGATAAATTGTCAAAAATCATTTCCATAGTAAAATATAATCTTTCTAGATATAACTCAAATAAAGACTTTTTACCAGACGCTACTGCCAATATGCTGAGATTTATAGGTGGTAAATCTGAAAAAGGTAAGTTTTTGAAGTTTGTACAGGCTTTTATAGCTGATTTACATGGTGATAATTTGAAAAAAACTGAGACTTCGCAGGTTATGAATGCTTTGGCAGAAATAATAAGTAAAAATACAGAAGACAAAGAGCTGAAGATGCTTAATTCTGAAAATATAGATAAAATAATACATAGTCTTTTATCTTCACCTTGTAACTTTACGCCTCTTTTACATTTTATAATTCCGGTCGAATATATGGATATAAAGTCTTTTGCGGAAATATGGATAAATCCAAATGAAGAAGAAACCAGTAAAAAACAAGGGGAGTATAGAGAAAATATACATATGTTGCTTGTTTTCGACATAGAAACAGTTGGACAATTTGAACTGGAGATTTTCTCAAGAGATAAAAATTTGGAATTATCATTGCTTTGTCCTGAAAGTTATACAGATATTTTTATGGAGGCCTCTTCAAGTTTTAGAGAATGTGTTAAGTTTTCTGAATATAGCATAAAAGAAATTAAAATAGGCAAACTTGAAAAATCACGTTCGCTTGTACAAGTTTTTAAGACATTGCCTTATAAAAGGACTGGTATAAATGTCAAAATCTAAAGAAAATAAAGCAGTTGCTTTAAAATATAATGCAGAATCAGATATGGCTCCAGTTGTTATTGCATCTGGGTATGGTGATATTGCAGATAAAATAATTGATATAGCTGAAAAAAATGGTATACCAGTATTTAGAGATGACAGTGCGGCCTCTCTGCTTTGTATGCTAGAAGTGGGAAACAATATTCCTGAAGAATTATATCAGGTTGTGGCAGCTATTTATTGTCAGCTTTTAAAGATTTCTTCCGAAATCAAAAACAAAGGTAATAGTAATGCTATGGAAAAGACAACAACAAAAACTGTTCAGGAAATGCTGAAAAATTCCAGAAGAGAACGATAAAAAATTAATGGGGTGATGTATAGTGAATACAGTACTACCGGTAGAATACATAAATTCGATTTGTGAAATAAAAACAAAGGAAAACGAATTTATCTCATCGGGAAATATAATTGAAATAGAATCAGAATACATAAAAATAGCTTATAAGTCTAGTGATATGCCTTTAATAGGTTGTGGTA
>JAEXNS010000058.1 GCA_023439605.1 Bacillota bacterium
AAATCTCCTGAACGGTACATTTTTCCCTCACCAAATGGATTTTCAACAAATTTTTCTGCAGTAAGTTCTGGTCTGTTTAAATATCCTCTTGCAAGTCCTTCTCCTGTTATACATAGTTCTCCTGGCAAATCTATTCCGCAAAGACTTTCTCCGTTTAATATATATATATTGCAATTGGCAATTGGTTTTCCTATTGTTATTTTTTTTGCATTTTTTTCTATTACTGCACTTGTTGAATCTACTGTACACTCCGCTGGTCCATACACATTTATGATTTCACCGCAAATATCTTTTTCATATACCCCTGATGCTACAGCTACTGTAAGTTCTTCTCCTCCGACAATCAGCTTTTTTATTTTTGCCCTAATGCTGTTACCTTCAGATATCATCATCTTCATGTGAGCAGGTGTACAATCACTTACATCTATTTTTCTTTCACTGTAGTATTTTAAAAGCATTGAGGCGTCCATTCTTTTTTCATCGCTCATCACATATAGGGTTTTTCCACTAAGGAGTGCACCGAATATAATTTTTACCGATGCATCAAACACATACGCTGCAAGAAGGGCTGTTCTGCTTATACTTTCATCTAGAACTCCATTCATAAAATTTAGGCATAAGTTTACTACTCCTCGATGTATTACCTGTATCCCCTTTGGATTTCCAGTTGTTCCCGAGGTATATATACAATATATTCTGTCATTTGCTTTGTTTATATGCTCTAGATTTTTGGACTCACCTCTCCAGACATCTTCATTTTTAAGGTCTATTAAAGGTATTTCTGCCGATAAATTTATTGCCTCATCTGTATATTTCAACACTGCCTTCGGCTGACAATCCTCCAGAATAAACCTAATTCTAGCCTCTGGATATGTCGGATCTATTGGTACATAGGCTCCTCCAGCCTTTATAATCCCATAAATTCCTATCACCATTTCTATGCTTCTGTCTGCTATTATTGCTACAAAATCATCTGGTTTTAAATTTAACTCTCTAAGCTTATGTGCCAAACTATTGACTCTTTCATTCATCTCTGAATATGTAAGTTCTTCATTTTCATATACTAGTGCAGTTCTGTCAGGTGTTCTCTCTATCTGCTGCTCAAGCAGCTCAATTACAGTCTTTTCCCTTGGGTAATCCAATTCTGTTGCATTAAATTCATTTCGAATTCTAATTCTTTCCTCATCTAAGCATATGTCTAATTTAGATATTCTGCACTTTTCATTGTATACTATATTAGTGATAATACTAACAATTCTGTTATGCATTAATTCAATCTGATATTCTGATATTACAAATGAATTATATTCATATTTTACTTCTAGTCTACCTTCTGAATTATAATCTGTAAGTTTCATTGCAAATGAGTTGGCATTGTCTTCTGAATTAATCCAAATAGGAGTAAACATATTGTAGGCTTCTTTTGGCAATGGAAGCATCTGATATGATACCAGAAAATCCGAAAGTGATTTTACATATTTTTCATCGTTGCTCATTACATCGAAATTACTATGTTTTAACAAAGCAAACTCTTCATTTTTTTCATATCGAATATATTCTTCAAGTGTCATATTTCTATCAATATCTAAAATCAAAGGAACAACTCGTGCAAATGTTCCAGTTGTATTTTTATAACATTTTTTTCTTCTGTTATGAATAAGCATTCCAATAGAAACAGACTGATTTCTAGTTATAATACTTTTATACAATGCTGAAACAGCATTAAACAATGTTGATTTACTTACCCCATTCTCTGTACAAAATCTCCCCATATCATCATTTAGCTTTTTTGGCAATATAAACGAATTACTTTTACCCTTTCCAGCTTGTCCTACTTCAGATTTATAAACAAATAATGATGTTCCATCATAATTATTTATTTTTTCATTCCAATACAATTCATCTTTTAAAAACTGGTTAGAACTGAGATACTTTGATTCATCATTTAGTACTGTCAAATAAGAACCCGATACATCATCAACATTATTTCCCGACAGATGATCATAAATAAATGTTGCAATCAAAAGCATTGTCCATGCATCAGTAATAAGATGATCTAAAGAAAAAACAATATGAAATCTATCTGTTGATTTGATATAACCAATAGAAAATTTGTAGAGAGTTTTATCATAGAAAAACAAGGGCATGTTAACTAATTTGCCTGCTTTATCAAAAAAATCTTGTTCGTCTTCACAGGTTATCAATTCATAATTCAAAAATCGATAATCTGATATTATTTGTTTCACTTCACCTTTAGACATATTAATTTTTATTCTGAAAGAATCATTCATCTTTACGAGTTTATTCAATACTTCATTTAATATTTCATATTCTATTTTATTCTCAAATTTAAGAATCATAGATATGTTATTTACGCTAGTATTTTCAAAAAAAGCACCAACCGAATACATTTGTTTCTGTGAAAATGATAAATTATACATAAAAAACCACCTAATTTAATATTAAAAGTATATTAATCAGAAATAGAATCATTTTTTTAATTACACCAACTTTATTTGTGTTTTTATAAAAACGAAAAACATTTTCCTTTAACGACTATATGTGAGATATATTGCACATTATTTGTTTTTTAACAAAACTAACTCAAAAAAACTGAAACCATACTCCTTAAAGTAAATATTATATATTTATTTTTCATTCCTATATGTTTGATTTACTTAAAATCAAACATATTTATCCTCAAGTACCTCTCCATCTTTTATAACTACAATCCTACTTCCCATAAATGCCATATCATTATTATGGGTAACCTGAACAATTGTAGCTTTTTCCGATTTATTGATATCAATTAATAATTTCATAATTTCATTTCCTGTTTTACTATCAAGATTACCAGTTGGTTCATCAGCAAATATTATTTCTGGTTTATTAATCAAAGCTCTTGCAATTGCAACTCTCTGCTGCTGACCGCCAGATAATTCTCCAGGAAAAACATTGAGTTTTTTTTCAAGTCCAGTAATATTTATTAATTTTTCAAGCTGACTATTAATTTCATTTTTTTTCTTACCAGCCATAATTGCTGGTAAAACAATATTTTCACGAACAGTTAAATTTTCAACAAGATTAAAAAACTGAAAAATAAACCCCATTGTATTACATCTTTTATAATCCAACTCACCTGTTTTTAACTTATTAATCATATCTCCTTGTATCCATACTTCACCACTTGATGGTTTTTCAATACCATCTGCAATATACATCAATGTACTCTTTCCGCTTCCAGATGGTCCAACAATTGAAACAAATTCTCCTGATTCAATTGATATATTAATACCCTTTAATACTTCTATACCATTATAATCTTTGCGTATATTTTTTAATTCAATAACTGGCATATTACTTTCCTTTCAAATGAATTTAATATTTTTTATTCTCTGCGTAAATAGTAGTATATATTAATTTTTTTAATTATACAAAAAGGCACTAAAATCATAATCAAAAATAAAACAAAAGCGATTATAAAAATTTTTATAGCGTCCATAACCGGATATTTCATTCCTGTACTTATTAAGTGATAATATACCACAATTTTATCGAGCATCTTAGTCGATATATATGAGAATAACAACCCTCCGATAATACTATATCCAGCAACAAACAGCATTTGAATATTTGTGATTCTTATAAGTTGAGTATGAGACATAGATGTTGAAATCAGAACTGCAAACTCCTTTTTTCTGTTAAGAAAATCTGTGATAATATTGTTTACAATACCAAAAAAACAAATAATTAAATTGACGTACATAATATCACTAATTAATTTGAGAATTGAATCATTACTCTGAGCCTGCTTTCCAAAGAAATCTTCTACATTTTTTAATACTACACTGTAATCCATCAAATAATCATCTAGCTGTTCAAATAATTCCTGAGATGTAGTATTCGTTTGAAAATACATAGTCTCAACATTATCTGATATATCCTTTTTGAATTTTTTCAAATCAATAATTGCTGTATTAGAAGCCGAATTAAATCTATAAGTATCACAAAATCCGATAACTGTAAAATCATATTCTTTTTCATTCACTTTACAGTGTACCACATCACCTACTTTTGCATATTTTTTATCAGAAAAAAATTCATCAAGAATTATATTTTCTGAGTCTTTAAGCTCGGCAAGAAGAGATTCATCAACTTCTATTGAATGTTGAAGAAATTCATCAAAATCATCATTAACGTCTCGTCCTAATACTCCAATATTAATCTCTTTCCCACTATCATTAAAAATCATTTTACATTTATCGGAGTAAAATAACTGCATTGAATCTTCAACGCAACTTAAAGACTTAAGTTCATTTATATCTATATCATTATTATTATTAATTCCTAAAATCACATCAAAATTATAATTATTTTCATAAAAATAAAATATATCATGCATTGAATTCTTGGCGGCAAATACTGGAATAATCAAGCCCAAAGATACCATTGATACAGTAATACTTCTTATAATGAGTTTATTATAAGCTATAGACCCTAAAGCATAACCTATTTTATTATTTATTCCGATTATTTTACCCACTGTTTTATTTATAAACACTATTATCAAAGGATAAACTACAATAATACTAAATATAATTACCAAATATCCGAAAATCGACAATAAATCCTCACCTAAAACAGCCAACAAACATCCCACTACTGCAATAGCACCTAAAATAATATACTTTTTAGGTTTATATGTAACCATTTTCGAATTAGCATTTCTGATAATATTTATAATTGGCCTTTTAAATATTTTTAGAAGCATTAATACAGTTAAAACCGATGAATACAAAACAGGAAAAGCAAACGAAATAATTATTAGCCAAACATTAGTTTCGACTCTAATATCTTTAACCCCAATTAATAAATATACTAAATATTTATAAAAAACACTACCAAGTAAAGCACCAACAACTCCACCTGAAACTCCATACAATAAAGTTTCAGACATCATAATAATACCAATTTTAATTTTACTGATTCCTATACTTCTAAAAGCACCTATAACAGAAATATGAGATTCAAATATATGATTATACAAAGCCCATATAACTATAGTAGAAAGGATAATAACAATCATTAGTACAATAAGCAAAATTGTATTCAAATTTGCTATGGCCTTTTTTTCATCATTTTCATTTATCAATGACGAAAACTCATAATTAGGATTATCTTTATTTAATTGTTCTAAAACATCCTGCTTAACATTATCATTTTCTATGTCATAATAAACAGAATTAAACTTAAAATCCATTTGTGATAATTCTTCAAATACAGCGGTTGATACAATTGCCTGATCATAAAGAGACGCTTGGCTTAACAGTCCTTTATTGTCTGGTATTGAAATCACTTCTACTTTACACTTTCTGTCAGCATAACTTAGTTCAATTGTATCTCCCTCCTTGTAATTATATGTCTCAATAAAATCCTTTGATACCATTAACACTAACTCATCATTACTGAATTTCTTGTCATCTTTTTCTTCAACCAGACCCATGTCAATAAATCTTTCAAAATCAGCACTATATAAAACCATTCTTCTTTTTTTACTATCATTTTCAAATGATGCAACAAAATTTTCTACTTCAATAATATTTTTGAATTGATATTTATCACTAAATATTAATTCATTATTATCAATAAAAAGTAAATTGTTTCGATTATGGCCAATAATATCTGCATCTCCATATTTAAGCTGATTACTTTTTCGATATAAATCTGCACCTGTATACAGCATAAGAAGATTTACCAAAAGCAACGCTGCCATTATTGAAAAAGAAAAAATGACAATCGCTGACTTTAATTTTGATTTTCTTACTGTTCGTAGCATGTAATTAATTACTAATCTCATAATATTGATCGAAATCTATTTCGATACTCTCCTCTCTAAATATTTTTGAATTTCCCTTTTAAAGCTCTTTTTTCTATTTATCTATTTTACTCCATTTAATCAATGAATTAGAAAAATAGATAAAAATATAAAACCAATGCAATTCATTAATGAATATGATTGATTAAAAATTTAATCACCTCTACTATTATAATATTTTAACCATGAGAAACAGAAACACTTTATATAAACTTAAAAGTGTTATTAATAAAATGAATAACCAAATCAATCTTACAGTTAATTATCCCCTTTAAATCTAGAAAATTCAATAGATAAATATACAAAAATATAGTATGTAGTCTCCAAAAATGTTATACTGAAATTACATACTATATCTAAAATTATAACACAGAATATAGAAGAAAACAAGCAGATTTTAGAAAGAATTTAGGTAATACTCATGAATATTTTCATTAGATCGGTTATGTATCACAGCTGTTGTTGGAACAAATCTACCATCCAACCAAATTCTAAAATATTTATAACCAACCCGATAACAATATCATGCATTTCTTGTGATTTAGAGAAGCAAATAGATTTACGGGTT
>JAEXNS010000097.1 GCA_023439605.1 Bacillota bacterium
TTACAGAAAGTATGGTGATAACGGGCAAGAGGAATACCCAGCGTATCGAACGTAAACATCTGTCATTACGTACTTGGTGCAGCAGATTGGTCAGAAAAGGTATTCGTTTTTCAAAATCGCATCAAATTCATCGTATTGTTATTGGTTTGATTATAAATTTTCGATTGTTTGGCAGAGATCTACCATTTAATTTAATTTAGGACATTACCGAAAATTTCTTAACAATAAAATTATTAAAAAACCTGTTGCTAAAAAGCAACAGGTTTTATTTTTATATTTGAACTGAATAGTTTGGTGCCTCTTTTGTAATGTAAATATCATGAGGATGACTTTCTTTAAGTCCTGCACCTGTTATTTTTATAAATTTAGCTTCTCTATGTAGTGTTTCTATATCTATACAACCACAGTATCCCATACCTGAGCGTATACCTCCTGCAAGTTGATAAATAGTATCACATACGCCACCTTTATAAGGAACACGACCTTCAACACCTTCTGGAACTAATTTTTTAGTATCGCTTCCATCTTGGAAGTATCTATCTTTAGAACCACATGCCATAGCACCTATGCTTCCCATTCCTCTATATACTTTAAAAGAACGTCCTTGGAAAATTTCCATGTCACCAGGTGCCTCAGCACATCCAGCTAGTAAAGAACCAAGCATAACTACATTTGCACCAGCAGCTAAGGCTTTTACTATATCTCCTGAATATTTTATTCCTCCATCCGCAATAACAGGAATACCATGTTTTTGTGCAACACACGCAACATCATAAACTGCTGTTATTTGAGGAACACCTATACCAGCTACAACACGAGTTGTACATATGGAACCTGGTCCTATACCTACTTTCAAGCAATCTGCACCAGCTGCTATTAAATCCTCTGCTGCTTCTGCTGTAGCAATATTCCCAGCGATAATCGGAAAATCAGGATATTTACCCTTTATTAACTTTATACAATCAACTATATTTTTACTATGTCCATGTGCAGAATCTAAAACAAGTACATCAACTTGTGCTTCAATCAAAGCTCCTGCTCTTTCTAAAACATCACTTGTTACACCTATTGCTGCACCACAAAGTAATCTTCCTCTATCATCTCTAGCTGAATTTGGAAATTCAACAGCCTTTTCTATATCTTTAATAGTTATAAGTCCTTTTAAGTATCCTTCTTCATCTACTAAAGGTAATTTTTCTATTTTATGTTTTCTTAATATTTCTTGTGCCTGTGGTAAAGTAGTTCCTACACAACTTGTAACTAAATTATCTTTAGTCATTACATCACCGATTTTAGCATTTAAATCTATCATAAATCTCATATCTCGGTTTGTTATAATTCCTACTAGTTTCCCTTTTGCATCTATAATAGGAACACCTGAAATTTTATATTTAGCCATCAAATCATCTGCATCTCTTACTATATGATCTTCTGTAAGTGAAAAAGGATTTATAATTACTCCATTTTCGGATCTTTTTACTTTATCTACTTCATCTACTTGTTTTTCAATAGACATATTTTTATGAATTATACCTATGCCACCTTCTCTAGCAATAGCAATAGCCATTTTAGATTCTGTTACAGTATCCATAGCAGAAGTCATAATAGGTGCGTTTAATTTTATATTTTTAGTTAGCTTCGTATTTAGTTTAATCATATTTGGTGTTACATCCGATTTTCCTGGTATTAAAAGTACATCATCAAATGTCAAACCTTCTTTTTGAAATTTTTGATTTGCATCACTAAACATTTCGGCACTCTCCCTTTATTATTAATATATTTTAATTAGAATACTATATAATCGGTTATTTGTCAAGGATTTTTATAGTGTGATTTTTTTATTTAAAAATTAGTTCTGTTTCAAAACAAATTTTATCTTGAATTTTACCAATAATGACGATTATATTATCTTTAAATTCGCCGTAGATACTTATTGTATCTTCAAGCTTTGCCTCTTGAATGTAATTGATTCTAAAGTTTTCAACATTTTTTTCATAATGTTGTTTAGAAATAAAGTCTATCGCAATATCTGAATATACAGCATTATACATATGCCCGTTTATATCTAAATCACTTATTCTTACTTTCCTCTCCCCAAGATAAACTAATTCTGAATAAGTTATTTTACCTATCGGAACGGAATTTGATTTTCTATCTATTATTTGTGGCATATCATATCCGAACTGTGAAGGTTTGATTATATGTCTGTTAGTGGGATTTACTAATACCCATCCACTTGTTCCTTCTATACAAACTTCATTTTTATTATTTTTTATTTGAAAACTTCTTAAAAATAAAGCACCCTTTTTTCCACTTTCCCATGTTGAAAAATTTATTTCTTCTTGATTGGATGGATATTTCACAATATTAAAACTAATTTTTGACAATAAAAACACCATATTATTATTCATCAAAACTTCATGAGAAAGACCTTTTTTTACATAATCTAAACCCGCAACCTCAGAGGTTATTTTTAAAACTTCTGAAAGCTTTAATCTATTTAAATAGTCACATTCATAAAAATAAACTCTTTTCTTATCAAAAGTTTCAACTAAAAAATTTTCTGGTTCTGCCAAATTTATCACTCCATATATCAAAATACATACTATTTAATTTTATCCACACCCATATAAGGAATTAAAGCCTCAGGTATAGTTACAGAACCATCTTCATTTTGATAATTTTCTAATATAGCTGCAACTGTTCTTCCAACTGCAACTCCAGAACCATTTAGAGTGTGTATAAATTGTGCCTTATCTTTTGGTGAATCCTTAAATCTTATATTTGCTCTTCTAGCTTGAAAATCTTCAAAATTTGAACAACTAGAAATTTCAACATATCTATTATAAGAAGGCATCCATACCTCAATATCATATGTTTTTGCACTACTAAATCCTATATCTCCTGAACATAAAGCTACTACTCTATAAGGTAAATTTAATCCCTTTAATACTCTTTCTGCATCATTTGTTAACTTTTCTAATTCTTCATATGAATTTTCCGGCTTTGCAAATTTAACTAATTCAACTTTGTTAAACTGATGTTGTCTTATAAGCCCTCTTTGATCTCTACCCGCACTTCCTGCCTCTGCTCTAAAGCATGCAGAATACGCACAATAGCTGATAGGTAACTTATCTCCTGTGATTATATCGTCTCTATACATATTTGTAACAGGTACTTCTGCTGTAGGAATTAAAAAATAATCACAATTTGCCAGTTTAAAAGCATCTTCTTCAAATTTAGGAAGTTGACCTGTTCCTGTCATAGAAGCTCTATTTACCATAAAAGGTGGAAAAATTTCAGTATATCCATTTTCAGTGTGTGTGTTTAAATAATAATTTATAACTGCTCTTTCTAATCTAGCCCCAAGGTCTTTATAAAAATGAAATCTTGCTCCAGTCACTTTTCCTGCTGTTTCTGGATCTAAGATACCTAAATCCCTACCTATATCCCAATGAGCTTTTGGCTCAAAACTAAATTCTGTTGGGTTTGCATATTTTCTTATTTCAACATTTTCAGTTTCATCTTTTCCAACAGGTGTTTTTTCTGAAGGTATGTTTGGTATTGATAATAATAAATTTTTTTGTTTTTCTTCAAGTTCATTTATTACCGAATCATCTTTTTTTATCTGCTCAGCTATATCTTTCATTTTTGCCATTATTTCCGTTGTATCTTCACCATTTTTTTTCATAATAGGAATTTGCTTTGAAACCTTATTTTGTTCAGCTTTTAACATATCTGTTTCAGTAGAAATCTTTCTTCTTTGTGCATCTATATCAATTATTTCATTAATATAATTATCATAATTTGCATTTCTTTTTCTTAAATTTTCTTTTACCTGTTCAGGATTTTCTCTTATAAGTCTAATATCTAGCATTTTAACTTCCTCTCTTAAAATAAAATTTATTTTGTTAATTTATTTGCAAGTTCTTTTAAATCTTCTTTATCATAAAATTCAAGAACTAAAGCACCCTTATTTTTAGAATGTTTAACTGAAACTTTTCTTCCCAAAATTTCTTTTAGACTAATTTCCATTTCTTTAAAATAGCTATCAATTTGTTTTTCAACTTTTTTTTCACTATTTTCACATTCTGATTTAATTTTTTCTAAAATACTTTCTAAATTTCTAACTGTTAACTCTTCTTTTATTATTTTTTCAGCAATTTCTATCATTAAACCCTTATCCTCTATAGACATAAGAACCTTTGCATGACCTACTGAAATATAATTTTTTTCAAGCATCAGTTTTATTTCTTCTGGTAAATTTAATAATCTGATTGCATTTGAAATAGAGGACCTAGATTTCCCCACTATTTTAGATAAATATTCTTGTTTCATATTATATTTTTCTATAAGTTCTTTAAAACTTAAAGCTTCTTCAATAGGATTTAAGTTTTCACGTTGCAAATTTTCTATAAGAGCAATTTGCATGGACTGTTCATCTGACAATTCTTTTATGATTACAGGTACTTCTTGTAAATCGGCCATTCTAGATGCTCTCCATCTTCTTTCACCTGCAACCAACTGATACAAACCATTATCTAGACTTCTTACAATTAAAGGCTGTATAATTCCATACTCTTTAATTGATTCTGCTAAAGAAATTATTGAATCTTCATCAAAACTTTTTCTTGGCTGTTCTCTATTTGGCTCTATTTCAGAAATTCTAAGTGTTCTTTTTACTTGAATATCTGTAGAATTATCATCAAAAAGTGCTTCTAATCCTATTCCAAGCCCACCTTTTTTTACTGCCAATATACACTTCCCCCTTTCACGCTAATTTTTTAATTTACTACTTTTTTTTAAAAGGTAATTTAAACTTTTTATATTTTTCACCTAACAATTCATATGATAATTTTTCATATGAATCTGCACCTTTAGAATTTTTATCATAATATAGTATAGGTAAACCATGACTAGGTGCTTCAGATAATCTAACATTTCTAGGTATAGTAGTATTGAAAACTTTATCAGAAAAATATTTTTTTACTTCGTTTACTATTTGATTTGTAACATTTAATCTAGAATCAAACATCGTAAATACAATACCTTCTATACTTAATGATGGATTGTATTTCATTTGAACTAATTTTATAGTTTCACTTAGCTGAGAAAGTCCTTCTAAAGAATAAAATTCACACTGTAGTGGTATTATAACACTATTTGCGGCTATTAAACCATTTAAAGTTATTAAACTGAGTGATGGAGGACAATCTATAAAAATATAATCAAAATCTTCTGTACAATTCAACAATTGCATTTTTAATCTGTTTAATCTATTATCCATATTCATCATTTCTACTTCTGCACCTGAAAGTGAAGATGTAGCTGGTAAAACAGATATATTTTCAAAATCAGTTTTTATAATTGCATCTTTTATGTTTACTTTTCCTATCAATACTTCATATGAAGAAACGGCCAATGTTTTTTTCCTAATTCCAAATCCACTAGTTGCATTTCCCTGTGCATCTATATCAACACATAAAACTTTATTACCTCTAGCACCTAAATATGCAGATAAATTAACCACTGTTGTTGATTTTCCAACACCGCCTTTTTGATTAGCAACTGCAAATATTTTACCCATTTTATTGTTTCTCCTCTCTTGAAATGTTACTATTCAGAAATGGCAAATATGTTTTACTTAAGATCCAGGGCGACCGGACAATGTCGTCAACTTAGTAAAAAAGTTAAAGTTTTACTCGATTTTTTTCAAAAAATCGTAGGTTTCCAAAGGGCAATGCCCTTGGTCGCTTTCCGCAGAAAGCGAAATCCTTACTCTTTAAGAGCTTTTTTGCTTCTTTTTGCGATAGAAAAAGAAGCGGAGTTTGAGGCAGAGCCCCATAAATTGCCTCAGCAATTTGCTTAAGTTGACGACATTGGGCGACCTAAAAAATCGTATTTTTTACCTTTAACGTCTGAATATTAATCTTGAAATTCGTTAAATATCTATTTTTTTTATTAAATTTAACCAACTGATTTTACGCATATTTATATTATATCACAAATTTTTTTTGCTGTAAATCTCTATAAAAAATAAAAATGTTCCACGTGGAACATTTTTTATTACTGTTCAGATTATAAAGGTAAATTTTACAGTTTTGCAAGGATTTCGACTCTGCGGAGTCGACCGGGCTTTCCGGTTGCCTTGGACCTTCGGTAAAATATCTCTGCTCTATACATATAGTTCAATAGTAAAAGCTTTTTATTTTTTATAGAGATTTCTTTTTAATTAAAGCAGTATTACGTGGGTATTTTATATCTGTAGTCTTGATTTTACTTATTATTATTAATGTTCTATCTTCAACATCATTAAGTTTATACTTAACTACATCTTTAATTTTAGCCCCTAAAGTTTTTATTGCATTTTTCGAAACGTCTATATCCTCATTTGGTCCTTTTAAAGCTAAAAATAAACCATCTTTTTTTACATATGGAATACAAAATTCTGATAAAACAGGCAAAGCAGAAACTGCTCTAGCAATAGAAACATCAAATTTTTCTCTTAAATCTTCTCTATGTGAACCTATTTCAGCTCTTTCATGTATAAATTCTGCTTGAAAATCTATTTTATTTGAAAGTTCCTTTAAAAAGTTAACACGTTTGTTTAAGCTATCCAGCAAAGTGATATTTAAATCAGGTCTATATATTTTCAAAGGAACTAAAGGAAAGCCTGCTCCTGTTCCAACATCTATGATTTTTGAATTTTTTTTAATATCTACATATTTTAAAATGACTAAACTATCAATAAAATGCTTTAATATAATTTCACCGGGCTCAGTAATAGCAGTTAAATTAACCTTTTCGTTATATTCACATAAAAACTCTGCATAAAGATTAAACTTATTAAATAATTCTTCATTACAAGCCAATTCATTTTTTTGAAAAACTTCATAAAAATATTTTTCATCTAAAAACATAAATTATTCTCCTGTCTCTGGTTTTTCATTTTTTCTGCTTTCCATCCACACCAAAAGCACAGAAATATCTGCTGGAGAAACACCGGATATTCTTGAAGCATGTCCTATACTGTAGGGTTTATATTTATTTAATTTTTCAATTGCCTCTAATCTTAAACCTTTTATTATTTTATAATCTATATTTTCTGGCAGAACTTTTTCATTTAATTTTCTCATTTGGTCTACATATTCAAGTTGTTTATCAATATACCCTTTATATTTTAATTTTAAATTAACCTGCTCACATACTTCAAAATCATATTGAGGTCTTTCTAAATCAAAGTCATTCAACATAAAATAATCAAGTTGAGGTCTTCTTATTAAATCTGCAAACTTACAACCTGTTGACATTTCAGTAGTATTATTTTTGACTAAAAAATCATTTAAATTTTTATTTGGCGATAAATTTAAATTACTTATACGTTCTATCTCTTTTTCAACATTTTTAATTTTTTCTGTTAACTTTTCAAATCTTTCTTTTGATATAAGACCTAATTCATAACCTATAGGTGTAAGTCTTTGATCTGCATTATCCTGACGCAAAATAAGTCTATATTCACTTCTTGAAGTCATCATTCTATATGGATCATCACAACCTTTTGTAACCAAATCATCTATCAACGTACCTATATAAGAAGATGCCCTATCTAAAATTAAAGGTTTTTTCCCCTGTATAGCAAGTGCAGCATTTATACCTGCAACAATACCTTGTGCCGCAGCTTCCTCATAACCACTAGAACCATTAAACTGACCAGCTCCATATAAACCTTTTACCTGTTTAAATTCTAAAGTTGGTAATAACTGAGTTGGATCACAACAATCATATTCAATAGCATAAGCAGCTCTCATTATTTCCACTTCTTCTAAACCTTTTATTGTTTTTAAAAATGCTAATTGTACATCTTCTGGAAGAGAAGATGACATACCTTGTAAATAAAATTCATCTGTACTAAGTCCCATTGGCTCTATAAATAGTTGATGTCTTTCCTTATCAAAAAATCTTTTTACCTTGTCCTCAATAGAAGGGCAGTATCTAGGACCTATTCCTTCTATTTTACCAGAATAAAGTGGGGATCTATGTAAATTATCTAAAATAACCTTATGAGTATTTAAATTTGTATATGAAATAAAGCATGATACCTGATTTTTTAATCCTTCTCTGCATGTTTCAAATGAAAAAGGAACTATTTCATCATCACCATCTTGACGCTCTATAATATCAAAATTTATACTTCTTCTATGAACTCTACAAGGAGTACCTGTTTTAAATCTTCTTAAAACCACTCCAGAATCAATAAGACTTTTTGATAATTTTACTGGTGCCATAGTTGCATCTGGTCCACCATCATATGAAACTTCACCTACATGTATTTTTCCTTTTAAAAAAGTTCCTGTTGCAACAATAACAGCTTTTACACTATAATATGCACCCAATAAAGTTTCTAAACCGATAATCTTACCATTTTCAATATGAATATCTGATATTTCAGCTTGTTTTATATCTAAATTATTCTGTTTTTCACAAATCTGCTTCATATAAGAT
>JAEXNS010000258.1 GCA_023439605.1 Bacillota bacterium
TCTTGAAGGTGTTGCAATTTTAAAACACGAAAAAACAGACGTTTCTATCACAGGTAACTCAACAAACCCAACTCGTTTCCATCATCTAGTTGCTGGTACTTATAAAAAATGGACAATGGAAAATGGCATAAAATATTTTTCCGTTGCTTCTGGTGGTGGTACAGGACGTACTCTACATCCAGACAACATGGGTGCTGGTCCTGCTTCATATGGTTTGACAGATTCTATGGGAAGAATGCATGGCGATGCTCAATTTGCTGGTTCTTCTTCAGTTCCTGCTCACGTTGAAATGATGGGACTTATAGGTGCTGGTAACAATCCTATGGTTGGTATGACAGTTGCTTGTGCAGTTGCAGTTGAAGAAAGCTGGAAAAAATAATTCTATTGGACTTACCCACCTTGCAAAAGCGAGGATAGAAAAAGGTCTTTCGATTGCCGATATAACACGCCTTATAGGGCTTAGTTACGACAATTACATCAAGTACGAGAAAGAAGAAGTCAAGGCTCAGTATATGAGTTTAGACACGCTTAGAAAGCTCTCTGATGTGCTTGATATAAACCTTATGACCGGATTACCATAGATTTAAAGCAAATGCTTCACAACTTGTTTGTGAGCATACGGAGCGAAACTACTGTAAATAATTAGCAAGTGGTAAATTCTCACCGTCTTATGAATTGTGGGAAAAGTTTTTTAAACAATAAAAATTGCCCTCTCGATTTTAAATAATCGGGAGGGTTTTCTTTTTGCTATGATTTCTTAGTTACTGTTTCAGCCAACTGTTTTATTGCAGTAAAAGTTGCATCGACGTCTTATTATTAATTACAATAAAAAGGTTCCATACAAAGGAATTGCAACAACATCATTTGTTTTACCAAAATTCTTTGATGATAGCCTTATAGCCTTATATGGTGAAAATTTTTGCGTGAATACGCTTAAACTTCTTGAACGAACATGTTCGCCCTTTTTTACTTCAACTGCATAAATAGTATTTTCAATTTGTAGAACGAAATCAAGTTCAGCTTGTGAATTTGCTACTGTCCAATAATTAAGAGGATAGCCTTTTGCAACTAATTGCTGTGCAACATAGTTTTCAGTTACTGCACCCATAAATACGTTGGAATCGCCAGTTAAGATAGTTTGAATTGACATTTTGGATTTGTTTACGAGTAACCCTACGTCCGACATATAAACCTTAAATGCTGTCTGGTCAACGTAAGCTTGAAGTGGCTCTATTCCTTGGTCAACTCTTTGACATTCTAAGATTACACCTGCTTGTTTTAACCAGTCAAGTGACGCTCCAAAGATAGTTGCCGAGCCACCTTTTTGAACAACTTTATATTGAAATTTCTTATTATCTTTTGCAAGCTGGGACGGAATAGAATTATAACAAGCCCTTATTTTTACAGCTTCTGTATTACTTGCATACTTTGCCATATCTGCAACGTAGTTATCAATAATATCACGTTGAACAAGGCTTGCGTCAATATAAGAATTTGTTTCTATAAAGGTTTTGACTGCCTCAGGCATACCACCAACAATTAAATAATCACGATATAATTCTAAAGCTTTTTTATGAAGTCCATCGTTCATTGGTGATAGATTATTATAACATTCGGTTACCTCGTTGCAAAGAAAATCATTCTCTGTTGCCCATAAAAACTCTTCAAAGTCAAGAGGATAAAGTTCCTCTACACTAACCTTTCCAACTGGAAAAGAGGTTTTTCCCCTATTTATAGCAACTCCCAAAAGGCTACCAGCAGCAACAATATGATATTCAGGAGCTTCTTCATAAAAATACTTTAAAGAGGTTACAGCTCGCTCACAACTTTGTATTTCATCAAAAATGATTAGTGTTTCATTGGGTAATATTCTTTCGCCAACCTCTGCTTCGATATATTTAATAAGTTTATGTGGAGATATATTATCATCAAAATAAGATGCAACTGCACCATTGCTTTCAAGATTTATATAAACTGTATTCTTATAATTTAAGCGACCAAACTCACGCAAAATATAAGTTTTCCCTACTTGTCTTGCTCCGTTCAAAATAAGAGGTTTTCTGTTCTGCTTTTCTTTCCACCCTAAAAGCTTATTCATTATTTTTCGTTTCATAACTGTACAACCTTTCATTTGTATTTACATATAGTATAACACAAATAAGATAATTAAGTCAATAAAAATATGATTTTTCTATATTTTTATTGACTTAATTACAAATTTATCAAAGGTAGCACAATATCACGGTAAGTCCGTTGTACTGCCTTTATCTTTTGTTTCCAGTTTTTCAATCTCTCTGTTGCAGTTGAAGAAAGCTGGAAATAATTTGTTTCTACTTTATTAATAGCAACATTATTTTAAGTTAAAATATTTAAAAGGCGTGATGTATTTCACGCCTTTTATTTTTATTTAATCAAAAGTTTAATTTAAGTTTGACAATTTACTTAAACATGTGTTAAAATTAACACAGACTTAATTAATATTTTATAAGGATGGTGTATATTTTGAAATCCAATAAAGAAAAGTTTAAACAAAGAAGAAAAATAATTCTATCTATTTTAGCTTTAATAATTTTAATTTCTTCAGCATATTTTTTAATCACAAAAATAAACAATTCTAATTCACAAGAAAAAAAAGCAAATGAAGAAACTACTATTACTGAAAAAGAAATTCCAGAAAATGTAAACGAAACCAAAAAGGAAACAACTAAAAAGACAGAAAATATTGAAAATGTAATTTCTACTGGAAAACTTAGTGAAAAATCAACACAGTACGAAGGAAAAAAAGGAACTGGTGATTTTAATTATGGTGAAGCACTTCAAAAATCCATTTTATTTTATGAAATGCAACGTTCTGGTGATCTACCTGAAAATTCTCGTTGTAATTGGCGAGGTGACTCAGCTTTAAATGACGGTTCAGATGTTGGATTAGATTTAACAGGTGGGTTTTATGATGCGGGCGACCATGTAAAATTTAATTTACCAATGGCTTATACTAGTAGTATGTTAGCTTGGTCAGTATACGAAGATTATGATAGCTATAAAGAAAGTAACCAAATTGATTACATGTTGGATAATATAAAATGGGTAAATGATTATTTAATAAAATGTCATCCTGAGAAAAATGTTTTCTATTATCAAGTAGGTGATGGAAACAAAGATCATGCTTGGTGGGGTCCTTGTGAGGTTATGCAAATGGAAAGACCAAGTTTCAAAGTAGATCTTCAAAATCCTGGTTCAGCTGTTTCTGCACAAGCTTCTGCATCACTAGCAGCTTGTAGTGTTATTTTTAAAGATATAGATAAAGAGTATTCAAAAAAATGTCTTGAATATTCAAAATCATTATTTGATTTTGCTGAAAAAACAAAAAGTGATGAAGGATATACAGCAGCAAATGGTTTTTATAATTCTTGGAGTGGATTTTATGATGAATTATCCTGGTCATCTATATGGCTTTATATAGCAACAAATGACAAGGATTATTTAAAGAAATCAGATGAATATTTGGATTTATCTGCTGGTAATTATAAATGGGCACACTGTTGGGATGACGTTTATATTGGTTCTGCACTGCTACTAGCACAACAAACTGAGGACGAAAAATACAAACAAATCATGGAGAAACATCTTGATTTTTGGACCGATGGCTATGATGGCGAAAAAATAAGCTATACACCAGAAGGCTTAGCTTGGCTAGATCAATGGGGTTCTTTAAGATACG
>JAEXNS010000259.1 GCA_023439605.1 Bacillota bacterium
GCATAATCCATACTGTCAATTTTCTTATCTGTATATTTACCCTTGTTCTTTTCTTCCTTTATTAAACTCTGCATGGCGAACGGAAAATCGGCTGTATTTAAAATAATATCAAATTCATATTTTTTTCCGTTTGATATCAAACCATATGCTTTATTATCCTTTATTAGAATTTCTGATACATTTTCATTTATTCTTAAGTTTACTCCTAGCTCATCACAAAGTCTTTCCATAGATGTAGCCATAGTTCTCATTCCGCCCTTCATAAACCATACTCCATAAACCATTTCTATCATTGGTATTATGGAATACAATGATGGTCCTTGATAAGGAGAGATGCCTATATAAAGCGTTTGAAATGCCAGCATTTTTTTTATTATGTCATTGCTAACATACTTCCCTATAAGATGATCTGCACTATCAAAAGTTTTTAATTGGAGTGCTTTTCTTAATGTTTTCGGGTTATAAAAATCAGTAGACTTTCTAAAACTCCTCCTAATAAAATGATCTCTAGCTATTATATAGCGATGATATATTTCACTTAAATATTTAAAAAATCCATCGGCACTATCCTTTTCTATATCATTTAACAAATTATGTAATAAAGTCAAATCAGAAGGGACTGATATTTTCTTGTTTTTAAAATGTAAATCATACAAAATCGACAGCTGCTCCATAGGAATATAATCATCGGGATTTTTTCCACAATCAGAAAAAACACTTTGATATACTTCAGGCATCATAACTATAGTAGGTCCTAAATCAAATTTGTAACCATCTTTTTCTATGATGTTCATTCGACCGCCCATTTTATCATTTTTTTCAAAAACAGTAACTTCATAACCCGCATTTTTCAACCTAGCTGCACTAGCAAGTCCAGCTACTCCTCCACCTATAATACCTATCTTCTTCATTTTAGCACCTCTCTTAATTTATATTTATATTATTATACATCAATTTATTTTTTTATGCAATTATTTTTACAGTAATAGAAATTCACTAGCAAAGCTAGTGAATTTCTATTTATGTTATATTTTCTTCATGATCTAGTATTTGACTTATAACCCTATACATCATACTTTTATTGATAGGTTTTGCTAGATATCCATTCATTCCAGTTTCAATTGCTATTTTCGTATCATTATCAAAAACATTTGCTGTAAGTGCAATTATAGGGATGGTAAGTGAATCACCTTTTTCAGAATCTCTTATTATTTTAGTGGCTTCATATCCGTCCATTACTGGCATACGTATATCCATAAAAATAATGTCATAATGATTTTCCTTGTTATTCAAATAAGTATAAACCGCCTGTTTACCATTATAAGCTATATACACTTCAAAACCTATATCCTCAAGGAATTTTTTCGCTATTTCGCTATTAAAATCATTATCTTCAACTAATAGTGCTTTTTTACCTTTATAATTATAGCCTAAATTATCATTGTTTTGATCGCTAGAATACTTTTTATGAATATCCGAACACTTTTTCATGTCCAATGTAAAGAAGAATCTTGAACCCTGTCTCTCCTTACTCTCAACTTCCAGCTTTCCTCCCATAAGATTTACTATGTTGCTACTTATAGATAATCCTAAGCCAGTTCCACCAAAAGCTCTAACTGTATTTTTTTCAACTTGTTCAAAAGCTTTAAAAATCCTCTTCAAATCAACCTGATTTATTCCTATACCATTATCTTTTACACTAAAATTTATAGATGCCATATCATCTGTTTGACTAACTTCCTCAACTCTTACTGATACGGTTCCACTAAAAGGAGTAAACTTTAAAGCATTTCCAACTAAATTTATTAAAACCTGTGTAATTCTTAAAGAATCACCTATAAAAATTTTATGATCGTAACTTCTTTCAATTTTAAACTTTATAAATCGCTGTTCAAATTGAGGCTTCATAAGCATATCAAATTCATCTATCAAATTGTCTAAATCAAAAGGCTCATTATTCAACATCATTTTACCATTTTCAATTTTTGACATATCCAAAATATCATTTACCAATGAAATAAGATACTTTGTAGAAAGGTTTATTTTGTCTAAACAATCCTCTACTTGTTCTAAAGCTAGTGTCCCTTTGCTTTCTATAACGCTTTTAGCTATGTTGGTCATTCCCATTATAGCGTTCATAGGTGTTCTTATTTCATGTGACATTCTTGATAAAAACTCTGATTTAGCTTTACTTGCTAAGTCTGAATTAGATTTGTTTATATGTGTCGAAAAAACACGTGTTAATTCTTTTAAAATATTTATTTCTTCTTGATTAAACTGTCTATTTTGATTATCCGATTCAAAAACTATACCACCGCTAAATTTACCTTCATTATACATAGCACAAAAAACATTTGTTCTTTCCATTATTTCTTCAAGATTTTTCTTTATATTTTTTGAAAATTTGTTTGTGATTTTCGGATTTAAAACAAACATTCCATTGTATTCAAAATTTTCGACCAAATTATTATAGTCTTTTAAAGTGAATAGAAAAGCTTTATTTAAGTCGCATTTATTTCCATCTTCACTCCACTTATAAGTTATAGTATAGTTTAAATATTCCTCATTTATTTCAAATACAAATATTTTGCATAAATCAAATCTTTTTGCAATTTTATTTAGAAGCACATTTACAGCACTTTTTAAATCTTTTGTTTTTTCCAAAATAGAAAATGCAAATGATACAATATTTTCATCGCCCTGTGGATTAACGTCCATAATAGTATTAACATCTTTTTCTTTCAACATTTCATCAGATACTTTGGCATCTATAAGGTGAGATACCTCATGATACATCAAACAACTACCTTTTTGATTTTTTTTCACAAACATTAAAGTTTTAAAAGCATAATTAAACAGCTGAGTATAAACTTCCGTTTCTATAGTATTTACTATTCCTATGCTACAAGAAATGTTAATGTCTTTATTTTCACCAGCGTATATGCTATTGATTCTTTTGCTCATAGAATTACCTATTGATTTTCCAGTTGCTTTGTTGGTATGTTTCATAAATACCATGAATTCATCTCCACCCAAACGCACAACAATGTCTGTAGGTCTAACTATGTATTTTATCTTTTCTGCAACTTCTGCAAGTATTGCATTGCCAAACTCTCTACCATATGAATCATTTATCTGATAAAAATTATCTATATCAATTATACAAAGTGCACATACTTCATCTTTGGGTTTGTTAGCTAAATATTCTTTTATTAATTCTTCTCCACCACTCCTAGAATATAGGCCTGTGAGTTTGTCTTTCGCATATTTTTCTTTGCCATCCATCCCTATTTTAATCATGTTTTTATCAATAGGAATAAAAAACTTCATTATCCTATTACCGTCATTTCGGTCAATATCAGAAACACCAAAACAAGTAACAGCTATTTCGTTATTATCTTTGCAGATAATTTTATGTTGCATACAACACTCGCAATTGTCTAAACTGGATTTACATACAGATTCGATGTAATCATTATAATTTTCAACAGGAAGTAAACGATTGATAAAAAGACCATCGTTAATATCCTGTTCATTATATCCTGTTAATTCAGTAAATCCATCGTTAATATTTTTGACTTTATATTCTTTGTCAATATCAACAATTATTCTTGCATATGTGTTTTTAGAAATCAAAGTATTATTCATAATCAAAACCCCTATTACTTTAGTAGTTTAAAATGCGTTAGCGACTATATTTATAATATAATAGCTAAATTGTGCAAAATATCGTATGCGTTTTCAAGGTTTTTTGTTCATTTAATCTAATATGATTATACCATTGTTTTAATCAATTTGCAACAAAAATTTTTAAAAATTTTACAAAATTTTTATATTAAAAATGAACAAATTTAAATTAGTGTTTTTATATACTTAAAATATATTTACTTTTATCATTTTTTAAATTAGAATAAAAATATAATCTTAACTTAAAAAGAAGGGATGATAAAATATGTCATTTATAAAATTTACAGACGTTACAAAAGAGTATACCATAGGAGAACAAAAAATAAAAGCAGTGAAAAATATTTCTTTTGAAATAGAAGAGGGTGAATTTGTAGTTATTTTAGGTCCAAGCGGTGCTGGGAAAAGCACTATTTTAAATTTATTAGGAGGAATGGACTTAGTTACAGATGGTGAAATATCAATTTCCAACAAAGAAATCACCAATTATAAGGATAATGAACTAACAAACTATCGTGCAAAAGAAGTAGGCTTTATTTTTCAATTTTATAATCTCATACAATCACTTACCGTATATGAAAACGTATCTCTAGTTAAAGAGCTGACAAAAGATTTTTTAAAAGTTGAAAATATTATTAAATCTGTTGGATTAGATGAAAGAAAAAACTTATTTCCAAATCAACTATCTGGGGGTGAACAGCAAAGAGTATCAATAGCTCGTGCTTTATGTAAAAACCCTACATTGCTTTTGTGCGATGAACCTACTGGTGCATTAGATACAGAAACAGGCACAGCCATAATATCATTACTTTATGAAACATGCAAAAAAAACAATAAAACCGTCATAATTGTAACTCATAATCCAAACTATAGTCAAATAGCTGACAAAACTATTCATGTAAAAAACGGTAAAATAAAAGATATAATAATAAATAAAAATATAATTCCTGTAGAAGAGGTGAACTGGTAATGTTGTTTTACAAAATGTTAAGAGAACTAAATAAAAACAAAACTCAATTCATATCTATTTTTACCATTTCTTTTTTAGGTATATTTATTTTTTGTGGATTAACTAGTATAGGGCTAGGCATGGAATACAATGCAAATAAATTTTATAATGAAACAAATATTGCAGATGCATCAATAAAAGGATATGATTTTAATGAAACGCAAATAAATGAAATTTTAAATTCAAAACACATCGATGATTTAAATTTAAAAATGGTTGTAGATTCAACTTATGGAGAAAAATCAACCTTAAGATTAAACTTTATTAATAAAAATAGTATATCAAAAATTTATATATGTGAAGGCGAGGATTTTTCAATAGATAAAAACGGTATTTGGCTAGATTATTATTTCGCTAAAAAAAACAAAATTTCAATAGGTGATATTATTACATATAATCTAGATGATACAATGATAAAAACTGAAGTAAAGGCTTTTATCATGCATCCAGATTATTTATATGGAATACAAGACGAAAATCAAATGTTACCAAACCACAAAACTTTTGGATATGGTTTTTTATCAAGCAAATATTCAAATTTAGCACAAATACAATATAATGAAATAATTCTAAAAACAAACACTGACTCAAAGGAATTATTAACTCAAGAATTAAACTCCATTTTAAAAGATACCCCTTTTATTTTACAAATGAAAAATGAATTTTTAAGTTTTTCAATGTTTAAAAATGAAATTTTACAAATGAAAGCAGTAGGTACTATTTTTCCTATTGTATTTTTGATAATTTCAGCTCTAAGCACACTTACGACCATGTCAAGAATAACAACAAATCAAAGAATGCAGATAGGGACTTTAAAAGCATTGGGTTTTTCAAATAAAAAAATTGTTTTCCATTATATTTCCTATGGACTTTTTTTAAGTTTAAGTAGTTCCATTTTAGGCCTAATTTTCGGACCTTTATTTCTACCAAAAAAAGTTTTTGAATTTCAGCAAAGTTTTTATAGTATGCCTTACTGGACTAGCAAAACAAGTATTTATATGTATTTTATAGTTGTAGTAACAGTTGTAATAAATATATTCAGTTGTTATGTTGCTTGTCATTCTCAGCTTGAACCTATAGTTTCAAATATTTTAAGACCAAAACCAATTAAAATTGGTAAACATACGTTAATAGAAAAAAGTAAACTATGGAAAAAATCAAATTTTAATGTCCAATGGAATATCAGAGATATTAATCGTAATAAAATACGTTCTTTCATAAATATTTTAGGTATTTCTGGTTGTATGATGCTTATGATTTGTGCTTTAGGAATGAGTGATACTACACAAAATTTAACAAATATGATGTATGGTAAATTACATAAATATAATACCAAAGTGACTCTTTTAGAAAACAATCATAAGCCAAACAAAAATTTTGATTATATTTATGAAGGTGCAATAGAATATAAAAACAAAAATAAAATTGAAAACACCTCAATAACTATTGCAGAAAAAAATCGATATTTGGTACTACAGGATATTTCTCAAGAAATTATAAATTTTCCCGAAGAAAATATCTGTATAAGCAGAAAGTTAGCGTCAAATCTAAATCTAAACCAAGGTGACACTTTTACATGGAAACCTTATGGAGATAAAAAATGGATTGAAAGCAAAATATCAAATATAATTATAAGTCCAATGGGTCAGGGTATTTATATATCAAGTGGTTATTTTAAATCCTTAGGATATAAATTTAAACCAACAAGCTTTTTAACCACAGAAAATTATAATATTTTTGACTCTTCAATGTACAAGTCCATTCAAAGTAAACAATCCCTTATAGATTCTATAAACTCAATGCTAGTAATGCTTAAATCTATAGCTGGTATTATGATTTTTGGTGCGGTTATACTTGGTTTTGTTGTTTTGTATAATCTAGGTAGCATGTCTTATAATGAAAAATCACGAGAATTATCGACCTTAAAAGTGATTGGGTTTCAGTACCGAAAACTTTCCTTTCTTCTTTTTGAGCAGAACATTTGGTTGACTATTATTGGGGTTTTAATAGGATTACCCTGTGGATATATTCTACTTTTAAAAATGATGAATTATATGGGTGAAAGTATTGACATGATTCCTTATGTAAAGATAAGTAGTTATTTAATTTGTGTTTTAGGTATCATGATTCTATCTATAAGTATAAATTTCCTTTTAAATAAGAAAATCAAAAAAATAGATATGGTTAGTGCTTTAAAATCAGTAGAATAATAGAAAAAATTATTGTAGATATTTAATTAATCGTTACAATTGATTATATTTAAAGTGTACAAGTTAACCTATCAAAAAAATAATGTTCTGTGCATAAGTCACAGAACATTATTTTTTATTACTGGCAAACCTAATGCCATAGTTAAAATATATTCTCTTAAATCATGCTTTTTTTCTTCAAATGATTTCTTGTTTTTTACAATCATTACAAATGCAGATATTGCACCTTGAGAGAAAGCTTTTGGTAAAAAGCTTTCTTTATCTACTTTTAAATGGTCAGCGACATGATTTGAAAATAACTTCGTAAATTCTTGTTTATACTTTTCAAACTTAGTGCCCTCACAACCTTCTAGTAAGATAACAAATGCATCATTTAACAATATATCCAGTGGAAATAATTCTTCAAACAGCATATCCATATACTCTTTAGAATTTTCTCTTGTTAAAATACTCTCATCCACTTTAAAATTATTATGTAAATTAATTATATTACTCACTTTTTCTGGAATACCATCTACAATGCTATCTAATATTGCTTCCTTGTTTTCAAAATAATTATATACATTTCCCAAGGTAGTATTTGCTTTTTTAGCTATAGTTCTAAGTGAAGATTTATTATATCCCTTATATAAAAATTCTCGTGTTGCCGCTTTTATTATATCATTTTTTATTTCTTCCTTTTTTGTTTGCATAAAATCCCCCTTTTTATATTACTATTCAGCCACATGTATAGGGGGAGATGCTTTACCGAAAGTCCAGGGCGACCGTAAAGCCCGGTTGACTCCGCAGAGTCAAAACTCCTACAAAATCGTAAACTTTAACTTTGGTGGCTGAATTGTAACCTTTATATTTTTGGCATTTCTTCTGTTGATTTTATTTCTTCAATATTATTTTCAAGATCAATATCTATTTTTTCCTCCACTTTTTTCTCAGGAATATCCTTTAAAGGAACCTCTATTTTAATTATTGTTGGCTCTTGTTTTTTTAAATCATTATTCTCTAAGCTTTGTTCCTCTTCCAAAACTAATATTTCATCATTTTTTTTAATAGTTCCAATATCATCTGTAAAAACAACCATTGGATTTATATTAAAATATGATTCTTCAACACATTTAAATATAAAATTATTATCTTTTGCATATCTTTCGGCTTCTGTAGCATGACAACCTATGATAGTGAAATTTTTTCTATAGCATAATCTTTCTGCATCTTTACTATATATAAATCCAACTGCATCTATTCCAATGTTTATTACACTCGGAGGAATGGCAATACTCTGAATCCTTGGGCAATCACAAAATGCCATATCACATATTTCCTTTATTCCATATTCAATATGAACTTCAGATAGAGATGTACAGGAGAAAAACGCCATATTCTCAATCTTTTTTACTCTTCCTGGTATGGATATCTCAGTTAGACTTTCGCAAAAAGCAAACGCACATACACCTATTTCATTTACACTTTCAGGAATTATTATTTTTTCTAATGACAAGCAATAGAAAAATGTTTTATCATTTATTTCGTTTAATCTGGAAGATAGCGTTATATCTTTTAATTCTTTACAATTATTAAAAGCCATTTCACCTATAGTTTCAATAGTATCAGGAATAAATACTTCTTTTAACCCTATGCAGTGGTCAAAAACGTTTGAACCTAATGCTTTAACACCATACTCTATAGTCAACTTTGAGAGTTTTCTGCATAGTGCAAACGCATTATCGCCTATATTTATTATGTTTGAATTTATTGTAATCTCATTTAAACTTTTACAACATTCGAAAGCTCTTTCTTTTATAAGTTCAACTGTTTTTGGAAAAACAACTTTTTCTATAGCATCTACATTTGAAAAAGCATTTTCATCTATAAACATTACTCCATCTTTTATGATGTGTTCTTTCTCTTTTCTACCTTCTGGATATTTTATAAGTCTCTTTTTTTCAATATCATACAAAATCCCATTTTCACTTGCAAAATAAAAATTCTTTTCAAAAACATCTATATTTTCAAGACTACTACATCTACTAAAAACATTTGATTCGATGTTTACAACATATTTGGGAATAGAAATATTAGACAAGTTTCCGCAATTATAAAATGCCTTCCTTCCAATTTCCATTATGCTATCTGGAATATTTACACTAATCAAATAATTACAATTTGAAAAAGCAAATTCCAAAATTCTCCTTACTGGATATTCTTTTTCATCTTTTGAAATAAATGCATCAATATCAACCTCAATAGCTTCTTTGTCACAATCTATAACAACTGCCGCATTATTAACCACACCATAACTTAAACCATAGTTTTCAAATTTACTTTTTGGTCGAATGGTTTCAGTATATAAAGGAATAAAAATCATCCTATTATTTATTGCATATTCCTCAGCATTACTTCCACTATGACCTACTATAACAAACTTTTCATTCGCATTTACTGAATTAACAAAATTATATCCTAATGATTTTTCACCAATATGCGTTGTACTATTTGATATAACTACACCACTTAAATAATTGCATCCCAAAAAGGCACTGTCACCAATATTATTAATGCTACTTGGTATAACTATACTTCTTAAATTTTTACAATAAGAAAAAGCTCCACCTTCAATTTTTTTTACACCACTTTTTATATGAATAATTTTTAAAGACGTACATCCATAACACATTTCACGACTTATAGTTTTTAATGCTTGTGGAATAAAAATTTCTTCTAAACTTACACAACCACTAAAAGCCTCATGGCCAATTTTAACTACACTATTTGGCAATTCAATATTTTTTAATTTCTCACAAAATTTAAAAGAACTACTACCAATATAAGTTACATTTTCAGGTATCTCTAACCCTAATAAACTTTTACAAGAATAAAAGGTATCTCTTTCTATTCTAGATATTTCATTTGGCAAATCAACTATTTCTAGTTTTTCACAACTTTTAAATGCACCTGCACCAATTTTCTTTATTTTTTTAGGCAAATAAACTGATACTAAATTAAAGTGTAATGCAAATGCATCCGCCTTTATTTCTGTAACATTATACTCATCAATTTTAGGTGCAATGTTTAAAACCTTTACATCATAATCACAATCAACAATAATTGCATTATCATCAACAACCACATAATAATAGTTTTCATGTTTATACACTCCATCTTTTGCATTTCTAGCCGAACGAAGAAATGTAAATGTAAAACCATGATTTTGTGCATATATCTCTGCAATTGTTTCTTCTGCCGCAATAATTGTAAATTTTTCAAAAGCAATATATTGGTTTTTCTTTGGATTGTGAAAAAAACCCAAAGCCTTTTCTCCTATCTCTACTAAAGAGTCAGGTAATGTAATATGATGCAATTTACGACAATTTAAAAAAGAATATACGCCTATAAATTTTAGATTTGAAGAACAGGCAACACTTTCTAAATTTTCACACTCAAAAAAGCTTCTTTCACCTATTCTTTCTATTGTATTTGGCAAAGATATGTTGGTTAAGTTTTTACATCTACAAAATGCAAATGAACCAATACTTAAAATCCCTTCATGCATTTCAACTGATTTTAAGTTAACACACTCATAAAACGCACTATTACCTATAGATAGTACTTTATTAGGTATAATAATACTTTCTAATTTATCACAACATCTAAAAATATTATCACTGATCTCTGTTAACTCTGCTGGCAAAGACACTTTTACTAAATTTCCGCAATTCATAAAAGCACTATTACCTATTTTTTTAACGCTGTCTGGTATTACAATGCTTATAAGTTTATCGCAATCTCCAAAAGCCTCTTCTTCTATTTCTATAACCGTAGCTGGTATGACTATTCTGGATAAATTTTCTCTAAGACAAAATGCATGTTTCCCTATTTTTGTTACTGGAAAAGATTCTATAACAGCTGGAATAACAACATCCACAGCCGAAAAATCACAGCTTACAATAGTAACTTCATTATCAACAATATGATATGCAAGTTTTTGTTTAGAATTTTCGGTCAACAAAAAAACCTCCCTACAATTTTTTTCTCATAATCCTTTTACAAATATATTTATAGTAATATCTAAAATATATGTTATTATTTGTTGTTATTTAGCTATATGTATATGGCAAAGATGTTTTGCCTAAGATTCAGGGCGATCGGAAAGCCCGATCGCCTCCGCAGAGTCGAAATCCTTGCAAAATTGTAAACTTTACCTTTAATGGCTGAATAGTAACTATTATTTTATAATTTTTACTTTCCTTTTACTATGACTAACAATAACCATTATAATATATATTAACCGAAAAATCAATTGATGTAATAAAATACAGCAAAAATTAATTGTTTTTTATAAATACATCCATTTGATTATAAGGTATCCTTATATTATTTTTATCAAACTCTTCCTTTATTTCTTCTAAAAGCTGGAATTTCAATTCCCAATAATCACTCGCCATAACCCATACTTTTACATAAATAACTATAGAACTTGAACCGTATTCTCCCAGTCTAACTAACGAATCTGGTTTTTTTATTGTTAAAGTATTTTTTTCAATTATATCCATAATGATTTTTTGTGCCTTTTTATAGTCATCTTTATAACCTATTTTAATGCTTATATCCAATCTTCTATCTGACTTACTTGTAAAGTTTGTAATTTTTGCATTTGCAACAATTCCATTTGGAATAAACGATATCTTATTGTCGACAGAAACTATATTTGTATATAATATACTTATTTTTTCTACTGTACCAGAAATACCATCTATCTCTATATAATCATTCACTTTAAACGGTTTTGATGATAAAATAATAAACCCTCCAGCTAAGTTTGATAAACTGGTTTGTAATGCTAAGCTTATTGCTAAACCTGCTGCACCTATAACCGTAACTATAGATGTCATCGGAACGCCAATAATGGACAAAGCCATTACAATTATCAATGTATAAATAACTATCTTTACTATAGATTTTAAAAAATGATGTGCAGTCCTATCAATATTAGATTTTTTTAATATGCCACTTACAACCCTAATCAATAATTTTGATAATAAAAAACCTATAATAAATATGACTAACGCAAATAAAATAGATGGTATTTTTTCTTGAACTTTTTCAAGTATAATATTAAATATGTTTGATATATTTTCTGTTTCTTCTTTCACTGCACTGACAACATTTTCCACCGGTTTTGACGCTTCTGTTTCCATTTGAGTTAAAAACATGTGATACTCCTTTATTTCATTAATAAATATTTTATATTCTTTTATTATAAAATTAAAAAAAAAAAAAGTCAAATAAATTTCAATATATCCATCTTTTTTTGTTAATTATAAAACGAAAAGACTTTATTTATTTAAATTATACGGTAAATATACATTATAGTTGTATTATTTTTTTTTAGTTTTTAAATAATAAATGTTGCAAATAAAATCATTTTCGTATATAATTAAAACATATGTTATAATTTTATATAGGATTGGAGAGTATATTTATGCAAATGGAATGGACATATGTCATTGCTGTAGTTATAACAGGACTAACTGTTGTATTTTTAGCTCTTATTCTTCTTGTTTTATTTATTTCTGTAATGGGTAAATTTTTTGACAAGAAAAAACAAGACAATTCTTCTAAGCCAAATGACGATGAAACTAAAGTAGTTAAACCTCAAGTTCCTACTGTTGTTGAAAATATTGTTGTTGAAGATACTGAAGAAGAAAATACAATTATTGCTGTAATTTCGGCTGCTGTTGCAATGCTAGGTTTTAAGGATGGTAAGCAGTATCAGTTAAAATCAGTAAAGCCAATTAATTCTGTTAAAACACGCAAACGCTCTGCTTGGGCAAATGCAAATGCACAAGAAAATACTAATCCATTTTAGTATTTTTCATTCTTGTATCATATTTTTCTATGATACTTAAATAATAATTATTAAGAGAGGACTATTATTTATGAGCGAAGTATTAAAAATATTTACTGAAACTCTAAAAGATCTATGGATTACTAGTGGACTAAATGCTTTAGATTATAAAGACATAATTATGATTTTAATTTCATTTTTGTTTATGTATTTAGCTATAGTTAAACAGTTTGAACCATTGCTACTTCTTCCTATTTCTTTTGGTATGTTATTAACAAATTTACCTTTTTCAGAAATGTATCACCCTGATTTATTTACTGGTTTAAATGCAGCTAATGAGTATGTTGGTGTAAATTATGGAAACGTCTTACATGATGGTGGCATTATTGACATTCTATATATGGGAGTAAAGTTACAAATATTCCCTCCACTTATTTTCTTAGGAATAGGTGCCATGACTGATTTTGCTCCACTTATAGCAAATCCAAAGAGTTTTCTACTTGGTGCTGCTGCACAAGGAGGTATTTTCTTTACATTTATAGGTGCAGCTGCGTTAGGATTCAATGCAGCAGAAGCAGGTTCAATAGCTATCATTGGTGGTGCTGACGGTCCTACAGCTATATTTGTTTCTACTAAGTTACTTTCTGGTGTAAAATCAGACATAAATACGGGAACAATAGCACTTGCTGCATACACATATATGGCTTTAGTTCCTATTATACAACCTCCAATTATGAAGGCTTTAACAACAAAGAAAGAACGTTCTATCGTTATGCAACAGTTACGCCCTGTAACCAAAACAGAAAAAGTTATATTTCCTATAGCAGTTACTGTAATTATTGCTCTTCTAGTTCCTTCTGCAACTCCTCTTGTTGGAATGCTTATGTTTGGAAACTTGCTAAAAGAAAGTGGTGTTTGTGAACGTATCACAAAAACTGCACAAAATGAATTAATGAATATTATAACTATTTTCTTAGGAATTTCGGTTGGTGCAACAACAACTTCTGATAAAATAATTAATCCAGCTTTCTTAAAGGTAATAGTTCTTGGTGTATTTGCATTTGCCCTAGGCACTGCTTCGGGTGTACTTTTTGGTAAATTAATGTGCAAAGCAACAAATGGGAAAGTTAATCCTTTAATCGGCTCTGCAGGAGTTTCTGCTGTTCCAATGGCAGCTCGTGTATCACAAAAGGTAGGATCACAAGAAGACCCTACAAACTTCTTATTAATGCATGCTATGGGTCCAAATGTTGCTGGTGTTATTGGCTCTGCAGTAGCAGCTGGAGTTTTATTGAGTGTAGTTTTAGGATAATTATTATATAAACAAAAAAATGTGTGGTTTTTATAACTACACATTTTTTTTATTTATATAATCTTTAATAGTATTTTTATCTTTAATTTGATTTTCAAATAATTCATTTCTTATTTGTTCGTTTACTCTCATTACTTCCAAATAAAATTCTCTTGCTGACATTCTTCTTGCACCATGTCCAAATATAATCATTTGTTCTGGTCCATCGGAAGTTGCAACCACTATATTATACTTTCCTCTTATTTCATGTACAGTTCTTTGTATATATTGGTCCGCTGTTTCAGCTTCTTTTGTATATACTACATTTATGTTGTTATAAAATTGAACACTACCAACATTACCCTTAACTTTATAAGCATCAAAAACTAAAATTAAATTTGTATTTTTATATCCTTGATAATTACACATTATATCTATTAACTTTGCTCTTGCACTATCTATATTAACCTTTGCAATTTCCACCAACTCATTCCAAGCAAAAATAATATTATAACCATCTACAAGTAAAAATTCTTTCAACGGCTCTTTGTATTTTGAAATCCAATCCTTATCATCTTTTTTCTGAGGTTTTTCATAACCCAAATCTCTAGAATTATTGACATTTTTTCTTTGAATTTGTCCATATGTTTTAGTAAAAATTTCTTCTAACTCTTCGTCTAAATTTTTATTTGAAATATACCTATTTGACTTTATAATTTCAAATGTTTCTTTTTGTACTGATTTTGGCTTTTTAATATAATTCTCAACATGCATGTAATTTTCTACTTTATCCCAATCAACATAAAATCCTGCACCATTTACACAAAAAATAGATCCTGTTGGATTTTCAACATCATAATCTGGGTTATAAAATTTTTCGTTGATTATTTTTTCAGCATTATGACATGGCTCATAACCTTTTAACCTTAAACTTATCTTTCCCATCCCTTTAGTATAGGAAATTACATCAATATAATAATTTCTCATATTTACAACGGGTGCACAGCCTACAAGTTCTACTATTTCACCTATAACTTTGGGTGCTTCAAAACTACCATTCATATTTTGAACATCAGTCATAGCCCTTCCCAAATGCTCTTTTGGGACTTCAATTATAAAATCATAAAAAGGCTCTAGTAAAATACTTTTGTTTTTTCTTAATCCGTTACGTATTGCTCTGTATGTCGCTTGTCTAAAGTCTCCACCATCTGTATGTTTAATATGTGAACGTCCTGATACAAGAGTTATTTTTATATCTGTTATTTCTGAACCTGTCAAAACACCAACATGTTTTTTTTCTAAAATATGTGTTAAGATTAATTTTTGAAAATTTATATCCAATTCATCTGTACTACACATATTTTCAACTACAATGCCATCCCCTTTATTTGCTGGTTCAATTAAAAGATGAACTTCTGCATAGTGTCTTAAAGGTTCATAATGACCTACTCCCTCTGTCAATTCTATAACTGTTTCTTTATAAACTATACTACCATTTTCAAAATCAACATCTATATCAAATCTTTCTTTTATTTGATTTTTCAAAATTTCTATTTGAACCTCTCCCATAACATGAACATGTATTTCATTTACCTTTTCATAAAAAACAATTTTTAATTCTGGAAATTCTTCTTCTATTTTCAACATTTTATCTAGAAGCACATGTGTGTCTACATTTTCATAAGGGATAATTTTATATGATAAAACCGCATCTATTTGTGACCGTTTAGACACTTTTTCATAGCCCAGCCCTTCACCTGAAAAAGTTCTATTTAGCCCTATGACTGCACATATCATGCCCTCTTCTACTTCATTTACTGATTCATATGACGAACCTGAATAAACTCTTATTCTATCAACTTTTTCCGTCCAAATATCACCTTTTTCTTGAAATTCATTTTCATTTGATTGATTTGTTATTACAGTTTTCACTTTTAATTTTCCACCTGTAATTTTCAAATGTGTAAGTCTATTTCCCTGTTC
>JAEXNS010000321.1 GCA_023439605.1 Bacillota bacterium
AAAGATAAAAACATTACGTCAAATTCTTAAAACACGAAAAAAATTTTACCCCATCCAATCCACACAATTATGAGGGTTAGGTGGGGTTTTGACTTGAGATTCTTCTGAATTCAGGATTATAGCATACATAAAGCCTCATGTCAAGGTAAATAATGTAACTAACTTTATTTAAATCATATCATTATCCTTACACAACTTTAACCATTCATCAAATTCTTCAAATAACATACTATATAAGTTCTTATCTTTTATCAGATTTAAGTCTTTTATAGCTATAAAGTTTGCGTTGTCTATAAATCTACCAGACATATTATCCAGCTTTTCAAGAAATTCAAATTTTTCATCACCTATTCCAATAAACTTCCAAAAGATATTGAAAAAAGATGCTTTCACCAAAGCTTCTTTTGCTGCTCTTTTATCTGCGTTGTTTCCATCGGTTATAAATATTACAAAAGTAGGTATTTTACTCTTTTCTTTTTTTGAATATCTTTCTGTTATTTCTTCAATTATCGGTGCATAGTTTGTGGCACCATATACACCTCTTTTTTTCATAATAACTTCAGAAGTGTAGTCCTCTATATTTTCGGTAGTTATTGTATCCAATTCCTTGAAAAGTGTATCAAAAAGGTAAAATTCCATTTCACTGTTATCATCAAACTGCATTGCTAAAGGAAATATTCTTTCTAAAGTTCTTTGAACTGTTCCATTTGTATAGAGAGTTGACATAGATCTAGAATGGTCTAAAACAAATACAACTTTTGCAATATCAATTGAAATATTTCTCTTTTTCTTTTCCTCAACTACTACACTTTTTCTCTCTTCTATTTCCTTAAGCAAATTTTTATTCAAATCTAACCTTGACATAATTACACACTCCTTTTCAGTAAATATTATACAACAATTATATCAACATGCAGAACAATAGTCAATACAAATTAATGTTATTTTATTTTCTATGTTACCATTTGGTTACTATTCAACTTTTAAAGCGTTGTTGATATGTTTACCAATAGTTTTTACATCATTATCAAAAAGTTCCGCAAGCTGTGATCTGTTAAGCCACACTGTATCACCATCTGTGTTTACATCTAATTTAACTGCAGTGTCAGCAGTCTCAGATAAAATTATTTTATTTTTCTCCATAATATCCCTTTTGCTGTCGAACTGCCCAGCATTTACAGGAAGTTCGCTTAATTAATTTTATTGTTATTCTTTTGGTTCTTTATTATTTTATTCTGTATATATCTTCTTTGGTAAATATATATGAAGTTGTTCTAATTTCATCATCAAATTCACTTTCATAGTACCATACATCATCATAGTGTTTTGGATTTTCAAGTACATGGAAATCTTGTGCTGGCATATAGCCTTGTGCAAATAACCAACATTTTTCACCTTTTTCATTTACAGCTTCATCCACTACAAGTACAGCATGTGCATCATTAATCAAGGTATCCCCCGCTGTCATTTCAGATAATTTTATTTTTTTACTTTCCTTTGCCATTGATTTTGTTCCTGCATAGTTCATTAAGCTTTCTAAGTATTTTCTGAAATTTTTATAAGAATCATCATATGGTAAAATTTTAATCATTTTTGCGAATCCTCTGAAAGCTATCATTCTTTTGCCTTCACGCCAATCTATGTAGTTCATCGGCATATCATTGGTAAGATTAAAATTTATTTTATCATATTGACCATTTACAAAATAGTATTCACTATATACCCTTAAAATGCTATCTGAACACTGTTGTAAGTCTTTATTTCCAACATCAAAATCAAAAACAGCACTCTCAACACTTTTGCATGTTTTCCCATTGAAATACTTGACCTCTGTTCCATCTTCTTTTAACTTTATTTTTCTTATATATTCACCTATACTATTTGGTATTACACTTGTCCTCTTAAACCCATCTGGGACATCAAATCGTGTTTCTATTGTATATCCACTTGAATTTATTATTTTATTCGGATTTTCATCTGAACCTATATATGCTTTTTCATAGGGAACTATTTCTATAGGCTTATATCCTTTTCCATTAAAAAAAATCCATGTTTTTGATAAAATAAGAAACCCACATACAATTATAATAGAAATATAAATACTTATTTTTATTTTATTTTTTTTCATAAAAACCTCTCAAAATATAATAATTTAGGTTGCTATTCAGCCACCAAAGGTAAAGTTTACAATCTTTTCAGGAGTTTCGACTCTACGGAGTCGAAACGGCTTTACGGTCGCCCTGGACCTTGGGTAAAATATCTCAGACCTATTCATGTGGCTGAATAGTAACTAATTTACTTTACAAAAATATCTACTAGTTTTTACTTTTTAATAATATACTTTTTAACTTGCATATTATATAATTAAATTGTAAATGAAAAGGAGTTGTTATTTTTGAATAATTTTAAATTATATAACAATCGAAATTAAAGATACCATCAAGTTGAGGGTGTCTTTTTTTGCATTTACAAAATAATTTTAAGGAGAATAAAAATGGAAAAAATATTCGTACTTGATACAAATGTACTCATTCAATCTCCAAACGCTTTAGTTTCATTTGAAGAACACACCGTTATACTGCCCATAGTCTGCCTAGAAGAATTAGACTTATTAAAAAATGATGACGGTGAAAAAGGTGCAAATGCAAGACAAGTCATAAGATTTTTAGAATCACTACGGCTAAAAGGTAATCTTTTAGAAGGTGTAAGTTTAGACAACGGAGGAATTATAAAAATAGAGGCAAATTGTATAGATGTATCATTGCCTGCAAATTTTATTGACAAAAAAAATGATAATAGAATTTTAAAAATATGCAAAAGCCTATCCGAAAAGAATAAGAACGTTATTTTAGTTACTAAGGATATAATAGTAAGGCTAAAAGCACAAATGTTAAATATAGATGCTCAAGATTTTATAAAAGAACAGGCACCGGATTTCTTACAACAATATACTGGAAGAGATGAAGTTTTTACTCATGACATAAAAATGACTGACTTTAAGAAAAAAGGGTTAAATCTTACAGATATATATCAGTTTAAAAATGATGAAAAGATAACTCCACATTTGGAGACAAATCAATTTTTAATAATACATTCCGAAATAAACAACAAAAAAACTCTTTTAGGTAGGTTTGACGGAAAGAAAATAGTACCCCTTAACTTTTCCAAATACGAACCTTTTGGTATATCTCCCAAAAATGTAGGTCAAAAATTCTTAGGTGAAGCTCTACTATTATCCCCTGAAATTGCACCTTTGGTTATAGTTAAGGGTGCTGCGGGAACCGCAAAAACCTTCTATTCTCTTGCGGTAGGTTTAGAAAGAGTTTTTGAAAGCGAGTCAAAAGAATATCGAAAAATTTTAGTAACTAGACCAAACGTTCAGTTTGATGCAGACATAGGGTTTTTGCCTGGTACTGAAATGGAAAAAATCTCTCCTTTTTTACGTCCTATAATTGACAACCTAGAAATTATTATCGATAACAACGAAAAAGAAAAATACAAAAACGAAAAAGAATTATCTTCTAAGATAGACAGCTTATTTAATATGGGTATAATTTCTACAGAAGCAATGAATTTTATACGTGGTAGGACTATAACAAATACTTATTTAATAATAGACGAAGCCCAAAATCTAACACCAAAACAAGCAAAAGGACTAATCACTAGAGTTGGCGAAGGAACAAAAGTTATTTTACTAGGAGACCCAAAGCAAATAGATCATCCTTTGTTAGATGAGCGTACAAACGGATTAAGTTATGCAAGTGAAAAAATGAAAGGTAGTCCACTTTGTTTCCAAATAACTATGAACAATGATGAGTGTGAGCGTTCTGCATTAGCCTTTGATGCTGCAAATAGAATGTAATTTTAGATTAAAAAAATCGCTACTATTCAGCTTATAAAGTATTGCAAGGATTTCGACTCTGCGGAGTCGACCGGGCTTTCCGGTCGCCCTGGACCTTCGGTAAAAATATCTCTACCCTATACATATGAATGAATAGTAACAAAAAAATCCTCTTGAAAAGTTAATGTTATATTTTAGAATTTATTTTAACTATATATACATTAATTTAACAAGAGGATTATACATATTATACTTCTTTTTTGGTAAAGCCATCCCAGGCAGTTAGTAAAAAAGTAACCATATGTATAGATATAATTATTAAGGCAAATTTAAGTGAATGTTCATAGTATCCTGTTTTACCATTTATAACAGCGTCTAAATCTGTATTTGCAAATATCAAAAAACGACCCCAATCTATTCTTGATGATCTGAATATGGTATTTAAAAAATTCCCAAGAAACATCGCAACAATGCTTATTCCAGTTGAAATATTTGAATTTCTTAAAACACATGAAATTGAAAAGGCTAATGTAGCCATAACAATTATGCTAACGCTTTTTAAAACATAAACTTTAGCCATATGTAAAAATCCTGAAATCTCATAAACTTCATCGCCTTTTAAATATAGATACGTTGAACTTATATGTTCTGTTCCACCAATAATCAAAGCTATTATCATAGAACAAAAGTAAATTGTAAATAGCATAATAAAATAAATAATAAGCACTGTCATATATTTGGAGAACAGTATTTTCCATCTTTTGATTGGATTTATTAACAAAAATTTAATAGTTCCTTCAGAAAACTCAGTTGCTACTATTCCTCCTGCAATTACTATTATAAGCATCCCCACTATGCCTATTAAATTACCATTTGCTAAAAACAAAACCCAAAAATTCAATTTTTCTATAACGTGCATATTTTCAATAGTTGGAGTTTCTGATATATCAAATTCAATGTTGTTTTCCAATCTATACTGCAATATTTGTATCTTATTTTGTGCTGAATTTACATCAATACTCCCAATTGACATCAAATTCATATCCATTGTTGTAACGTTTCCTATTGTTTCTTCTAAATCACTTGTCTTAAGATCACCGATTTTACTTACTATATCATCCTGCCAAGTTCCGTTATTTGGTTCGATGTCATTATCTACTCTATAC
>JAEXNS010000149.1 GCA_023439605.1 Bacillota bacterium
GCACTCTAACATCTCCATTAATTCTTCCATTTTTCTTTTCCCCTTTTTGTTTTTTTCTATTATACCACTTATTCTATTTTTTGTATATACCCTTTGTTTCTTTTTTGTAACTCATGCGTTTGGTCTGTATAAGTGTTAATTTTGTGATGCCAAAAGATAGTAAAGTTGGTGTTGAAGATTATTGTAGTTATTATGCAAATAAATACAATGGTACAATGTTCAGAGTATCAGATACAAATATAGAAAGTAAACTTATTAATAAAATAAATGGCTCGACTAAAAAGACATATAAAACAGGATTTAGTTCTTCATTTAATTCCACACCTATAACTATTGATTGGTTAAAAGCATACAATGGAGAAATAAAAGACTTAAGTATGTTTTTAGACAGTGATGGAGATGGGCTGTATGATTTCCAAGAGGTTAACTTTAAAAGTGGATTAATGCAATTTGCTCAAGATGGAAGCGTAATTTTACCTTCTTTAGAGCAAATAGTGGCACTAAATCCAAGATCAAAAAATGGATTAGAAAAATTGATGTTGGAAAATAGCGATATAAAGTCGTTGTTAAAAGAGGTTTTAATTTTGTTACTTACTTCTCGACCAGATGATGTGGATAGTGATGGAGATGGTTTATTAGAGGGTAGCAGAATATATATAGATAGTAAAATAGTGGCACCAAAGGATCCTAATCCATTAAAAGTTGATGGTCCAAAAAATGCATGGAAAACACATATTGCTCAAATAAAAAGTGGACAAAATGTAGCTACTGATTATTCAAGTGAATACTACAAACCAATGAAAATTGAAGCTGAAATCAAAACTCTATGGGGGATTATACCTTATCTGGATAGCAACTTGTGGGAGGCGGGTTACTCTGTGGAATCAGCAATAGGCTCGAGATTGTTGGATTTTAAAATGGATGATAAAAATATAGCACTACATTCAGATTCTACACAATGGCAGTCGGTATTTGGTTACAATGACTTTTATGATGTTGTTTTTAACATGGCATCAAATATGGAAAGATTAAAGTTGAATTTTGATTTAAATGGACAAGAATATATTGTTTGGGCTTGGAAAGGCGACTACTTAAATCTTGGAGTGGGTTCGGAAGTTGGATTTTATAAAAAAAACAATTTAATTGATAAAATTCCTGGACTTGAACATTGGATGGTTGAAAATGAATTTCCAATGACTTTGAGTCTATATAAAAAAACTGGCAATGGAATTTATGAGAATCATTATAGTTGGTTACCGAGATTAAATCAGTGGTGGATAACTGGATTTGTGCCTAATATATACAAATACACTATAAATGCAAATGAATTACTTCAAGTAGCCAGCATTGACTTTTCTTCAGAACCTAATATGTATAGTAGTTTAAAATCTGGATATGAATCAGATCCAGATTACAAAAAAATAATAATTTTTGATGATGAAAAAAATACCATTTGGTTATTGTGGTGATATATACTCGGAGAAATTTGATGAAGATCGTATATATTGATTATTGCTTAGAAAGGTGTTGAATTTGCTATGAATAAACCAAGAAATAAATTTGTTTTTTTTGTGTTAATATCGATATTGTTTGTAATGATATATGTATGTTTTTTTGGTCGAGTAAATACAAATGTTAAAGCCAAAAAGTATTGTGAAAATATTGTTACTTATTTAGGTGAGGATGATACAAGTAGTTTGAAAAATATGTTTTGTGAGACTATAGTATCTCAAAGTGATTTTGATGCTAAAGTACAGGAAGCGGTTGATTTTTTTGATGGAAAATCAATTTCATATGATATAACGGCAATTGGAAGTAAGGAGTCTATTTCTAGAGGCAAACAATCAGTTTTAAGTTTGTCGGCCTCTATACAGGATGTGAAAACTACTGCAGAAAAAACTTATAAAATTCGCTTTAATTCATATCTAATATATAAAGATAATAAAAGTTATGAAGGAATCTCTGAGATTTCTATAGAATCAGATAATGGGGAGACTTATGTTTTAGGTGATTATTATAAAGTTCATAATGAGGGAAAATAGAAATATTTTTCTGGATAACAAGGAATCAAGTTGCATTTATTTATTCAATTAAGGAATTATATATTGAAATATATAGTGGATTTTAACAAGCACCCCAGATGCAAAATATGTCTAAATTATGTTATTATTTAAGATATAGTACGACGTTTAAGTAATGATTTAAAAAATAAGGTGGAGTTTATGAAAAAGAAATTTAGTAAGCCTTTATGTATTGTTTTATTGATACCGATAATTATAATTTCTTGGGTTTTTTATTCTTTTGTTCCAACATCATTTGAACCTGATATATCATATGGAAAAGGGCTTTCGGAATTATATCAAAGTTTGTATTTAAAACAATTCTATTGCGATGAAATGTATTTCAATGAATATAATGAGGAAGTACAAATATTTTTTCGCTCAAAATCTTCCTTTGAGCGACGATTTTCGTTGCTTCAATATTCTTCTGATGATTGTATAAAAGATATTATTAAAATAAAGAACGAAACGACAGACTATTTAAAAAAGAATCCTGATAATCCGTTGAACTTGAAGAAAATTAAATTTTTCTTTCACACCTATGCTGATGAATCAATGTATATGTACAATTATGATTTTCAAAATGGACTAAAAGAAGAAAATGCATATGATTTTTTGTATTTCGATGATTTGGAACTTGAGGATATTTCAGTTTTAAGACCGTTATCTGATGCAAAAAAAA
>JAEXNS010000075.1 GCA_023439605.1 Bacillota bacterium
CCATTTTATTGTTTTATTTTCAAGTTCTCCAGTTAATCTTTCGTCCTGTGCCAAAATAGAACCTATTTCCTCACGAGTTGCAGAATCTAAATCTTTTTTAGGTTTAGATTCTTCTTTTGTTTTAGAACAAGCCATAAAAGACATAGATAAACTAACCGCCATAACAGCTGCAACTATTCTCTTTATATTTCTCATAATTTCAGATCCTTTCAAAAATGTTATTATTCTGCCATATATTAAAGTTTACGATTTTGTAGAATTTTGACTCTGCGGGTCGCTCGGGGCTTTTCCCTTCACAATGAGCCTTGGAAAAATATCTCAAGTTTTACCTTTGTACTGAATTTTAACTCAAAAATTAAATGTATATTATTTGCAAGCTGTTTTTAATAATCAATATACAATACACTTCAAATTTATATATATTTAATTAAAAATTAACTCATATAATAAGAATAACAAATTTCTATTAATTAGTCAATTAACATTATGCAATATAATGTATCAATTATTATAGTTATCTTGTATAATAATCGAAAATATTTTTTAATTTTAATATATTTATTGCAATATAAAGATAAAATCTTTTGTTAATTTGATTGATTAAATAAATTTAATTCTAATTAAATTTTTCCTAAACCCATAATATTCATTATACTTAGAGCCAACAATACAGCTATAGTAATTATAGTTATAGGTGCCGTCACAAAAATTAACAGTTGTCTTGGTATACTTAACTGAGAATTTTTTTTCAATTTATTTTCATCTCTTTTCTTTATAATTTCGATTATAAAGAAAATTAATCCAACTAAAGCTATTGTAAGTACCATAAAACCAATCATCATAATCAACACAAAAGCAACTATATTATCCATAACATATTCCATATTTAATCCACCTAAAGCAGAAGCATCCGCAAGTTTTGTTACATCAAATTTCAAAGTAGATAATATAAAAATTTGTGCTCCTCCTATTGAATTAAAACAAAAATGCAAAGCTATTGATGGTATTATAGACTTAGACTTTATAACCAAAAATCCAGAAACCATTCCCAAAACAAATGTAGATGGAAATTGTGCATAATTTTGATGATATAGAGAAAATGTAAATCCCATTACTAAGATAGCCAATAAATCGTCAAATTCCTTTACGTTATCATATATACTTCCTCTAAAAATCAACTCTTCAAAAAGAGGTGCCAATATCATAACTGCAAATGTCATGGAAAAAATGCTTATAAAGTTTTGCTCAGGTACAAAACTTGGAGCAGAAAATTCAAAATCAATTACCATCTGTATAATAGCAAATATTATAGTAAATATTATGTTTATTGTAAATGATAAACCCATACCTATTACAATCCACTTTAATACAAAAGCTTTTTTAACTTTAGGTTTTTTAAAATACTTATTTAGTTCTAATTTAGTTTTTCTGTTGTTAATCATTATAGCTAAAGGTGCACAAACAACAAACTGAATAAAAAATGCCAATCCCAAATAAACTGCATCTTGTAGTTCCTGATTATTAATTATAATTTTCTCCAAGGCAAGCTTCGCAATAATAGCAAGAGCATATGTTAATCCTAAAAAAAATAGCAAAGTAATAGATGTTTTGTTTGACATTTTTTTCAACATATTTTTTTCATTTAACAAAATTTCATTTTCATTCATTTTTAATCACCTTTCTAAAACAGCTTTATTTTTACTATTCAGCCATTGTATAAAGCAGAGACATTTTACCGAAGGTCCAGGGCGACCGGAAAGCCCGGTCGACTCCGCAGAGTCGAAACTCCTGTAAAATCGTAAAATTTACCTTTATCGACTGAATAGTGACTTTATTTTATAACATTTTAACCTAATAAAAAGTTATAATTGATAGTATAACATAATTTACATTTAATTTCAACAAAAAAAGTGAACTTCATCCAAAAGGATTGAAACTCACTTTTTAAAAATCATTAAATTATTTCTTTGGACCTAAAGTAACCTTGTCACCCATAATATATTGTTTTAAAGTAGCTAAGTCAGCAACATCAATAGAACCATCTGCAACTATATCTGCAGCTTCTAACCCTTTTCCTGTAAGAGAAGCCTCTTTAATAAGATGCCTACATAAAAGAACTAAGTCTAGATTATCAACTTTGTTGTCTAAATTCATATCACCATATAGTAACTTCGTTTCAACTACTCCACCTAAAGGTGTACCAAATACCAATTCATCACCTAAGTAAAGTGGTATTTTATCTGTTTCACCATATGTATCGCTCATAACTAAACCTTCACGACTATAGTCATTTGTCGGACTCCAGTTACTTCCGTAATTTTCATCTTGACCAACTATAATACCAAATTGGATTTCTCTAGTACCAAAGAAACTACATCCGGTCCAATCAATCTCTACATAATAATTACCTTTTTCATCCAACTTGATAGGATCAGAAACTTTTGCAAAAGTTTCACCATTTGTAAGTGCAAATTCTTGATCATAGTAAATTTCAATTTTTATATCTTCCAATGTTTGATTTTTTTCAAAAATTTCACTTAAATTAAAATAGTATCTAGCTTTAAGATTATCTACGTACCTTGGTGGTTGAGATGTATCATTGCATATTTGAATAGTTAGCTGTGTTCTTTCTTTATTTTCTTGATTAATCAAAGCTTTTAACCAAAATTCTGTAGCTTCTGGTTCTTTTGGTGGAAAGTTTGGTTCTGGTTTCATTGTTTCATCACCAAAATAATAATATAAACCTGCTGCTGCACCAACAAACCCTGCGTTATAATCTACTGCAACTTCGTTGTAAATATAGTCCTTTGTTATATCCCTGTGCCAGTCTGTTTGGTCTGGACCACCAACAAGAGCACCCCATAAAACATGAGTTTGATTCCATGGAACATCCATATTTAAAGTTTTAGAACCATGTGCTGCTCTATGATGAGGTCTTTTTGCTGAATTATCTGCATACCCTACTATATAACATCTATCCATAGGATTTTTACCCATTATGTATTCCATTTGACCTTTTGCCCATTCGGCAAATCTCATGTTGTTTTCTTCAGGAGAATATTTAGCATAAACCAACGCACATAATTGAGCTGCTGTATTATATCTTGCTGAACCATAATTGTTTAACATAGAAAAACCAGCTGGTGTTTTAGCCAAAGCTGTGCTATCTCCTTTGTCTATAGCCTGGTCATTTGGATCATATTCTTTATTCCATAGCAAATCATCTTGACCTGGATCTAAATGTTCTAAACCAGACCAATACTCTAAGTTCCATCTGAAAATATACCAGTCACGAGATAAATTTGTTATTGGAGCTAGTTTTGCAAATACTCCTCCCCATACTGTATCCCAACAATGAACCCAGATGTTTTGCCAACAGTTCCCTGTGTCACTTATAATTCTCTGTAAATATCCATCATACTTATAAGTTCCATTTATAGCACTTAACTCATCATATGAGTCTTCATCTATTGAAATTATTTGTTCAATATAATCTTTATTACCTGTACATTCATATAACCAAACAGCAGCCCATGAAAGCTCATCCCAGTCATAACTCGAAGTATAAAAACCTCCGTCATAACCCAAACTACTTTTTCCGTCTGCCGAATGAGTTTCTACTGCAAACTCATATAAAGCTAAAGCTTTCTTCAAGCTTTCAGCGGCATATTCAGGATCTGTATCTTTAAAGTTAAGATAATTTATAGCAAGTGAGGCAGCTGTTCCCGCACACATGTCAGATGCTGGTTTTTCCTTGGTTGCAAAATAAGCTGGTCTTCCAAAATCCCTTAGATGGTCTCTATCTTGAAGTTCTGGAGCATTCCAATAGTTATGGTCGTTATTTCCTTCTGCAACCTGATAACAAAACGCTATTACTTTTCCGTTTTCATCTAAATAAGTGGATTTTAAATAAAAATCATTAAACCAACGTAATATATCTTCTGTATGTGCTTGGTTTCCACTTTTTACATAAGCATCTCTAAATTCATAGTATCCCCAACCTAAAGTTGATGCAGCATACGAACCTGGTAAGCCAAATTTTACATGGTCTCCGGCATCATGCATACCGCCGCCACAGTCAATAAATCCGTCTCCATCTGGATCAAGAATTTTTTTATACTTATCTATAAAATCTTGAGATAGGTTGGTTCCTGTAAGTGTATCTGCACCTTCTTTACTCATTGGAACTAATGGAATGTTATAATCCTCCACATGGCAATCCCCACGCCACTCTAAATTACCTCCTGTTATTCCAGCTCCACATTTATTTGCATCATAAAAATAAAGTGATAATTGTAAAGCTTTAGCAAAATTCACCTCTACATCGTCATAACTAAATGAATCCGGATCTGGAAAAGTCATTTCATCTTCTCCAACCTCTGGTGGTGGTGGTCCTGCGTCTGCATATACTGTTGATAAAGCAGAAGCAGAAATTAATGTTAAAGATAGTAAAGCAGCTAATAGCTTTTTGCCAATCTTTCTTTTTTTCATATTATACTTCCTTTCAAATTTTCATGTTTTAGCCCAAACATTTTATAGAATAATTATATAATAAATCAACAAATAATTCAATAGATTTATTCAAAAATTTAATAAATATTTATTACAATTTAATAAATATTTATTAAATTTAAGTCATTTTTTATACAAATAAATAATGGAGTTAAAACAAAAAGCTCTATCAAAAGATAGAGCTTTTTGTTTATTAATTATATTTTATGGTTGGGGTGGAAGGATTTGAACC
>JAEXNS010000290.1 GCA_023439605.1 Bacillota bacterium
TTTTATCACTTGGGATGAGGAAAAATATGAATTTGTAAAAGAAGTATTGTGGCAAGATAAAAACGGTAAATTCGTAGGAATAGACCAGGAAATTCCTTTAGGCAAAAATGGCATTTCATTATCTGAATATAAATAAAGAAGACGGCAGAATCATGTAGATTCTGCCGTCAATTTTTTTTAAAAAACTGTGTCCCATTGGGAGAGAAGCCTTTTGATATAATAAAATTACAATAAATAAAATCAATCATAGTAACTATAATTACAATTTAGTTAAAATCACTATTATATTCCTAAATAATAATTAAAGTAAAATTCTATGGATAACTAATTTGTCTTTGTTTTATTATAATTATTCAAAATATTATCTATTAAAAACCTGGAATTCGTATATTCTTGCACAATTATCTCCATCAGCTTGATCTATATACAGCCTAATATATCTAGATGTAAACGGACTTACGTTTCTATATGTTACACCATTTGTATTATTCGTAACTGAATCAATATCTCTCCATGTTACTCCATTATCACTTGCTTGCAATCTAAAATTCTTAGTATAGTAATTATAAGAGTCATAAACAAAATTATTTCCCTTTTCATGGACAACCTTCCATTGGTTTATCTGTTGACTACTACCAAGATCTACTTGTAACCATGAACCATTTCCAAATCCTCTTCCTGTACACCATTTGTCTGATAGATTTAAACTAGTCCCATTGACAGCATTACTTGGCGTTTCGTTTGACAAACTAGTACTTGCAGTTGCTATTTTATTTAATGCTAGATTATCAATTACATCGGATGAATTATAAATAATATTATTTTGCTCTTCCATAGCTCTTGCAAGAATAACTTTATAGTATTTTTGCACTGATACAACAATTGGAATTTTAGCCTCAATATAACAATCTTCTACAAAAGTACGTTCTTTATAAGCTGGTGAGCTTTTTTCTACTTCACTATATCTTAAACTCCATCCTTCCCAATGCCATTCCCACTTTGTCCATCTACGTTCTGGAATGACTTTCACTGAATATTTTTTCAACTTTACATTTACTGTATTATATATAACCCCTGTATATATAACTAAATTATTATACCCTTCATTTTCTTTTGTGTCAGAAAATTTAACATCTGTTTTACGATTAATAGTTTTTGTATATTCTTGACTTCTAGTATTACTAGTCATATAATTTATTTCAGAAGTTAATGAGCTTGCAAAGGACGCACCTAATTTAATATCACCCACAGAAACTTTATAATCAAGCAAAAACTTAGTTGCTGTCGTTGTACTTACACTACTTGATACTTTTCTCTCTTCATTAATCGTAACTGTTTTTGACTCTCCAATACTTAAACTATCATCTATTTTAGGATTTTCTAAAATTTGATTTTCAGATGGTTCTTGACTCATTTGGAAAGATTCAACATCAAATTCGTAAATTTGTCCATCTTCACTTACCAAAGAAATTGGAACAGAATCAGCAAATACCTTTACAGAAACATTTCTACTAAAATTCCCATAAAAGTTCACTATAATAGTAGCAGCAATTATAACCCCCAGCATTTTTTTTGATATTTTTCGCATAATCAAACTCCTTTATACAATATTTTATTCTAAACTCAATAATCATATATTTTGCATAATAGATAATTTAATATGAGATTAAAATATTATATTAATTATATCATTTATAAGAATTATTGTCAATAAAAATATGTAATTATTGAAAAAATTTAAAAAAATAATTCATAATTAAGAAAATTTATTATTAAAAACCATCTTTAAAGCATGTCGAATATGATGTAATAAATTAGGCTAATAATTAAGTCCTAACATCACAAAAATGTTGCAAAACAAGTAAAATTATGTATACTATTTAACAAACAACAAATCATCTATATTAAATTTCAAACAATCATGTTCTAATAATATTTTCATTATAGCCAATTCATTTGAACCTTCACACATAATTAAAAACTTCACCTAATAAGTCTCCTTTTCAAATTCATAAGCTCTTCATAATTTACTGCAGTTTGAAATGCATTATTATAAAACTGGCGACTCTTTATCAATTCAGGTCTTATGTTATAGTCTTCATACATATTATGTAAATAAACCTTTTCATCAGATTTTGAAATCCAAATATTATCTTGTCTATTGAATAAGTCTAAAACCTCACAATAATGAGTTGTGAAAATTAAAGATGCACCAAATTTATTTACATTTTTATCTTTATATAAAATAATCATATTTTCCACTAAAGTTTTATGAAAATGATTTTCCACCTCATCAATCAGTAAATCAAATCCATTTTTCAAAGAGGCATAAACCACAATATACATTAAAATGCCTTTTGTCGTTCCACTTGACAATAAATTGATTAATTCTTTATCTGAAAAAGTTTTTAATTTCTCTTTATAAATTATACTATAATTTCTATCGTCTATCATTTTTAATTCACGGATATTGCTATCAAAAATTCTTATTATATCTGCCAAAACGTCATAAGAAATATTATAGTTTTTCATATTTTTAAATATTTTTTTATATGTATCTACTCCTTCGCCATCACTATTAAAATAAACTGCATGTGTTTGTTTTTTTCTTAATATAAAAAAAAGAATAGATGTATCTTCAGGCACACTACCAACATCACTCAATTCAACAAAAGTTTCTTTCTTATATATTTCATTAATCTTAGTTTTATAGTATTTTTTTTTATAAATTTTTTGATCAACGAAATTAGCTTTATTACCAAATAAAGAATCTGATGTTAACTTAGTTAAATATCTGTATATTTCACCTTCATGAAAAAACACAATCTCCAGTTCAATATTTTCATAGTTATATTGCTTATTTTCTAAACGAAACTCACCCAAAATCATATAACAACAATCCAACAATTCTATTGCAGTTGTTTTTCCAGATGCATTTTTACCAACAAAAGCAACCGTATTAAAAACAAATAAATCCTCTGCTATTTCTTGTAATTCATATTCCTTATCTTCTGCTGTTTTTTTTGATTTAGCTATCATATCTATAGTAAAATCATCTTCACAATTTTTAAAATTACTTACCTTTACTCTTAATAATTTCATTATTCATCACCTCTATAATTAATTATATCTTATTTATTAGTTTTAAACAAGTATTTTGTTTAAAACTAATAAATAAAACGGTTATTTTAAAAATAACCGTTTTTATTTATTTTTCTGAAATATCATACACAGAATTTTTTATTATAAGCTTTCCAAGTATAATTTTTCTTCCAGCTCTATATTTAGGATTTTCTAATTTCTTAATCATTATATCAACAGCAGTTTCTGCCATAGCTTTTAAATTTACTTCTATAGTAGTTATTGTTGGGTCACACACATC
>JAEXNS010000102.1 GCA_023439605.1 Bacillota bacterium
TAGACGGATTACATAACCCTGAATTACGTCCTGCTGCAATTGAATGGGAAAGAGGTTTAATAAAAACATGGGATTTGATACATTCATGTAGCAATCCTTATTGTGATCAAAAATTTTTTGTTTTACATGATTTTGAAAATCCAACTTGTCCTTTTTGTAAAAATATTATAAAAAATGACTATATAATTAAATTAAAATTAAAGGCAAGGAGACGAGGGCAAAATGGATACTGGTATGATACCAGTGAAATCATAGCAGAACATAATACACCACTTTGTAAATGGCATTTATATAGTGGAATTTTTCCAGATGAAAAGTCAAACGATAGAACAGTACAGGCCTACATCACAAAAAAGGACGGTAGATATATTTTAGTAAATCAAAAAATTGATGGTTTATACACATACAATGGTAACATTATACCTATAGGTTATGCAGTAGTCCTTAAAGAAAATCTAATGTTAAAGATTTCAAATGATACAAATGGTTTATTGATAGAAGTATCTATGAAAAAAATATAAAAGGAGAAAATATATGAGTAAATTTGGTCTAAGCGATAAGCAGGTTGAAGAATCTAAAGCAAAATATGGAGATAATAGGTTAAGTGAATTAGAAAAAGAAACTTTTTGGGATAAACTAAAAGGTAATTTTGGTGACCCAATGATAAAGATACTTTGTGTAGCTTTATTAATAAATGTTTTGATTTTTATTTTAAGTAAGGTAGGTATTTTAGAGCATAGTGAAGTTGAATGGTATGAGCCACTTGGAATTGCAGTAGCAATAGTACTTGCTACCTTTGTTTCAACTTTTTCTGAATACAGAAATGAAAACGCCTTTCAAAAACTTCAAGAGGAAGCATCTAAAATCACTTGCAAAATTTATAGAAATAACACTATTACAGAAGTTCCAATTGATGATATAGTAGTTGGTGATGCAGTGTTATTACAATCTGGCGATAAAATACCAGCAGATGGTAAGATAATTGATGGAGATATAAAAGTTGATCAATCAGTTTTAAATGGTGAAGCTAAGGAAGCAAAAAAAATAGTTATGCCTTCAGACTATTCTGATCAAGGTGAAGCTATGGATTTTTTAAATCATTATAAAGTATTTAGAGGATCTGTTGTAGTTACAGGAAATGCAACTATGGAAGTAACTACTGTTGGTGATAAATCAGTTTATGGACAAATAGCAAAAGAATTACAACAAGATGATGATAGAGAAAGTCCTTTGAAAGTAAAACTTTCAAACTTAGCTGGTGGTATAAGTAAGTTCGGTTATATAGGTGGTATAGCTATAGCTGTTGCACTTATGATTCAAAGAATGTCAGCAGCTGGATTTTCTGATTATTTTAATCTAGGTTTTGCAAGTATACTCGCTGACTTTCTAGATGCTGTTATACTTGCTGTTATAATTATAGTTATGGCGGTTCCAGAAGGGTTACCACTAATGATAGCTTTAGTTTCTGCTATGAATATGGGCAAAATGCTAAAAGACAATGTATTGGTAAGAAAAATTTCAGGTATTGAGACAGCTGGAAGCTTAAATATACTGTTTAGTGATAAAACAGGAACTATAACAAAAGGAAAGTTAGAAGTCGTTAATTTTATTGATGGTTCTTTAAACGAATATTTAAAATCATCTGATATAAAAGGTGAGTTAAGCAATATCATTACTGCATCTATAACAAACAACACAAATGCAATTATAACTGATGATTGTGATATTAAAAAAATCATTGGTGGAAATGCTACAGAAAAAGCTGTATTAGGATTTGTTGCTTCTGAAATTTGTAGTATAAAATTGCAAAAAGTTCATTCAATCCCTTTTAATAGTACAAATAAATATTCAGCTACACAAGTTAAAGGTGTATATAACTATACATTTATAAAAGGTGCTCCTGAAAAAATGCTTACAAAATGTAAGTATTATTTTGATGAAAATGGTGAAAAGAAACCTTTTAATAATCATGAAAAGTTAGATGAAAAAATAAATCAACTTGCTAGCAGAGCAATTAGGGTTTTAGCTTTGGCTGTTGCAGAAGAACCTTTGGGAGAAGAGAGTTTACCAGAAGGTGAATGGACACTTATAGGTGTACTGGGAATTCGTGATGAGGTAAGGCCTGAATCTATAATTGCAATAAAGGAAGTTCAAGATGCTGGCGTTCAAGTTGTTATGATTACAGGTGATAGAAAAGATACAGCTGTAGCTATTGCAAAAGAAGCAAATTTATTACAAAAAGAATCTGATATTGTATTGACTTCAGATGAGTTACAAAAGTTATCCGATGATGAAATTAAAGCAAAATTATCTGATTTAAGAGTAATAGCTCGTGCATTGCCTACAGATAAGAGCAGACTAGTAAGAATTGCACAAGAAAAAGAATTGGTCGTAGGAATGACAGGTGATGGAGTAAACGATTCTCCAGCTTTAAAGAAGGCGGATGTTGGATTTGCAATGGGTGGTGGTACTGAAGTTGCGAAAGAGGCAAGTGATATTGTAATTCTTGATGATAATTTTAGCTCCATTGATAAAGCTATTCTTTATGGAAGAACTATTTTTAACAGTATAAGAAAGTTTATTATTTTCCAGTTAACTATAAACGTTGCTGCTGTTTTAGTTTCATTTGTAAGTCCGCTTTTAGGGATGGATAATCCACTTTCAGTTATTCAAATTTTATGGGTTAACTTAGTTATGGATACTCTTGCTGCCTTAGCATTTGGAGGAGAACCCGCATTAAAAAGATTTATGAAGGAAAAACCAAAAAGTCGAAAAGAAAATATTGTTAGTAAATATATGTGGAGTAGTATTTTTACCGGAAGCCTATGGATATTTGCACTTAGTATGATTTTTCTAAATGTTCCTTTTATTAAGGAAACATTTTTTGAAAGAGAAGATAAATATTTATTAACAGGATATTTTACTTTCTTTATATTTGCGGCTATGTTTAATGCTTTTAATGCAAGAACAGATAAAATAAACTTATTTGATAATATAAAGGGGAACAAAGGTTTCTGGAAAATTATAGTGCTCATTTTTGTAATTCAAATTTTAATGACTTATCTTGGTGGTAGTGTGTTGAATTGTTATGGATTAAATGCAGTAGAATGGATTGTTGTTGTGATAATGTCAATCACTATTATACCTATTGATTTGATAAGAAAATCTATTTTTTCAAAAAATAAATAACTTAGGAGGTAATTTAAAATGGCAGTTAACTTACAAAAGGGACAAAAGGTAGACTTAACAAAAGGTAATGCAGGGTTAAAGAAAGTTATAGTTGCTCTTGGTTGGGATGAAGCACAGAAAAAAGGTGGATTATTTAGTAGAGTTCAAGATATTGATTGTGATGCACAAGCACTTTTACTGAGAGAAAATGATAAAATAGGCGATAAACAAGACGTTGTTTTTTATAATAATTTAAGACATCATAGCGGATGTGTTGTTCATCATGGAGATAACCTAACAGGTGCAGGAGATGGTGATAATGAACAAATAACAGTTTTCTTATCTGATTTACCAGCATTGTATCAAAAAATTGTTTTTTCTGTAACCATTTATCAAGCATATGAGAGAAAACAACATTTTGGTATGATTAATAATGCAT
>JAEXNS010000183.1 GCA_023439605.1 Bacillota bacterium
CTTGGACAGCCTATAGATGGAAAAGGTGCTTTGTTGACAAAAGAAACTGCACCTATAGAAAAAATTGCTTCAGGAATTATTACTAGAAAATCTGTACATAAACCTTTGCAAACGGGTATAAAAGCCATAGATTCTATGATACCTATTGGAAGAGGTCAAAGAGAACTTATAATAGGTGACAGACAAACAGGAAAAACAACAATAGCCTTAGACACTATTGTAAATCAAAAAGGAAAAGATGTAATATGCATATATGTAGCTATTGGGCAAAAACGTTCTACAGTAGCAAATGTAGTTGATATTTTAACGAAATCAGGTGCAATGGATTATACAATAGTTGTATCGGCGTCTGCTTCTGAGTTGGCACCATTACAATATATTGCTCCATATACAGGGTGCACTATTGGAGAATATTTCCTCGAGCAAGGTAAGGATGTTTTATGTGTTTATGATGATTTATCAAAACATGCAGTTGCATATCGTGCACTTTCCTTACTTTTAAAAAGACCTCCAGGTCGTGAAGCATATCCGGGAGATGTTTTTTATCTACATTCAAGATTGCTTGAACGTGCATGTAGTCTTAATGAAAATTATGGTGGAGGTAGTTTGACTGCTTTGCCAATTATAGAAACTCAAGCCGGTGACGTGTCTGCTTATATCCCAACAAATGTAATTTCTATTACAGATGGACAGATTTTTTTAGAAACAGACTTATTTAATTCTGGTGTAAGACCCGCTGTAAATCCTGGTATTTCTGTATCACGTGTTGGTAGTGCTGCACAAATTAAAGCAATGAAAAAGGTTTCGGGTTCTCTAAAATTATCATATTCTCAGTATAGAGAGTTACAAGCTTTTTCACAGTTTGGTTCCGATTTGGATAAAGATACCAAAAACAGACTTGAAAAAGGCGAACGAATTGTTGAAGTATTAAAACAAAATAGAAATTCACCTGTTTCAGTAGAACATCAAGTTATAATAATCTACGCTGTTGTAAATGATTTTTTAAAGGATATTCCTATTGGATTAATATCTGATTTTGAAAAAGAATTGTTTGAGTATATTGATAATTCCTATCCAGATATAAATAAATCTATTGTTGAATTAAAAGAACTTACACCAGAAAATGAACAAATGTTAAAAGAAGTTTTAAATGATTTTACAAAAAAATTTATGTCAGACAAATAGATTATTATTACTTTCTGATTGAGAGGTGAGTTGATAAAATGGCTTCATCAAATATGAAGGATATTAAACGAAGAATCAAAAGTGTAAGTAGTACTATGCAAATAACAAAAGCTATGGAATTAGTTGCATCATCAAAGTTAAGAAAAGCTAAAGAAAAAGCTGAAAAAGTAAAGCCTTTTTTTGAAACTCTATATGAAACGATGTGGGAAATTTCATATGAAAACTCCACTTTTGACTCCATTTATGTAAAAAACAGAGAAGTAAAAAATACTCTTATAGTTGTAATTGCTGGAGATAGAGGTTTGGCAGGAGGATTTAATACAAACGTGTTTAAAATGGCACAAGAGAGAATTAAGGAAGTTAGTCAAAAATCGTCTGTGGTTATTTTACCGATTGGGAAAAAATCTGTGGAGTATTTTGAAAAAAGAAATTTCAATATTGTGTCAAAATACGATAATATTGCTGAGAATATTACTATTTATGATGCAAAAGAAATGTCGGATAAAATAACTACTTTATTTTTTAAAGAAAAAATAGACAGAGTAGAAATTGTTTTTACTACTTATGTTTCCCCATTAGTGCAAGAGGCTAAATATATGGAAGTTTTACCTATAGCAAATAAATCAGATAAAAAGTTGCATAAGTCCCAAACCACATATGAACCAGATCCAAAAATGCTTTTTGATATTTTGGTACCAAAGTACATCGAAGGGATTCTTTATGGGTCAGTAATTGATTCTTATGCATCTGAACAAGCATCTAGAAGAATAGCCATGGAAAATGCTTCTGATAATGCTGAGGAAATGATTGAAAATTTATCTTTATTATATAATAGAGCAAGGCAATCATCAATTACTCAAGAAATTACTGAGATAGTTAGTGGAGCAGAGGCTCAAAATTGATATAAATGTTACTATTAAGTCGCTAAAAATAAAGTGTACGGTTTTGTAGAGTTTTCTACTTTTCCGAGTCAACCGGGACTTTCCGGTAGCATGGACTTTGGGCAAAATATTTCTGTCTTACACATATGGCTGAGTAGTAACATAAAACTTCAAACAAATAGTTTTTATTATTTGTTTAAATTAGGAGGATATTTATGCAAAATATCGGAAAGATAGTGCAAATAATTGGTGCTGTTGTAGATATAAGCTTTCCTAAAGAAAATCTTCCCAATCTTCTTAATGCCATTGAAATTGATAATAAGGGTAAGAAATTGGTTGTAGAAGTAGCACAACATATCGGAGATGATGTTGTAAGATGCATTGCTATGAGTACAACAGATGGATTAGTAAGAGGGATGGATGCTTTAGATACAAAGAGCTCAATAAGGGTTCCAGTAGGAAGAGAAACTTTAGGTAGAGTATTTAATTTACTTGGCGAACCAGTTGATGAAAAACCAGCACCAGAAACAAAAGAAAAATGGGAAATACATAGAGAAGCACCAAGCTATGAAGAACAAATGGCTTCAAGTGAGGTTTTAGAAACCGGAATAAAGGTTATAGATTTAATTGCACCATATTTAAAAGGTGGGAAAATCGGATTGTTTGGTGGAGCTGGAGTTGGTAAAACTGTTTTAATTCAGGAATTAATTAATAACGTTGCAAATCAGCATGGTGGGATTTCTGTTTTCACTGGAGTGGGTGAGCGTACTAGAGAAGGAAATGACCTTTATAATGAAATGATAGAAAGTGGAGTTATAGACAAAACTGTACTTGTTTATGGACAAATGAATGAACCTCCAGGAGCTAGAATGAGGGTTGGGCTTTCAGGACTTACTATGGCTGAATATTTCAGAGATGTTGAAGGACAAGACGTGCTCTTGTTTATAGATAATATTTTTAGATTTACACAGGCTGGTTCTGAGGTATCAGCACTTTTAGGACGTATGCCTTCAGCTGTTGGATATCAACCTACACTTGCAACAGAAATGGGTGCTTTACAAGAAAGAATTACATCTACACATAAAGGATCTATTACATCGGTTCAAGCTGTTTATGTTCCAGCGGACGATTTGACTGACCCAGCACCTGCAACTACTTTTGCTCATTTAGATGCTACAACAGTTTTGTCAAGACAAATAGCTTCACTAGGTATTTATCCCGCTGTTGATCCACTAGATAGTACATCACGAATTTTATCTCCAGAAGTAGTAGGAAACGAGCACTACGAAATTGCAAGAAAAGTTCAATCCATATTGCAGAGATACAAAGAATTACAAGATATAATTGCAATTATGGGTATGGATGAATTGTCCGATGAAGATAAGCTAACAGTTAATCGTGCTAGAAAAATGCAAAGATTTTTATCTCAACCATTTTCAGTAGCAGAGCAATTTACAGGAATGAAGGGTAAATATGTACCTATAAAAGAAACTCTAAGGGGATTTAAAGAAATAATAGATGGAGTTCATGATAGTGTTCCAGAATCTGCTTTTTTATTTGCTGGAACTATAGACGATGTTTTAGAAAAAGCTAAAAAGGGTGATAGCTAATGGCAACATTTAAGCTTAAAGTTATAACGCCTGATAAAATTTTTTTTGAAGGTGAAACTGAACAGATTATTTTGCGAACCACAGAAGGTGATATAGGTATACTTGCTCGTCATGAAAATTTTGTCGGAAGCTTACCATCTGGACCAGTGAGAATTAAACTTGATGGTAAATTTAAGCTAGCTGCTATTTCTGAGGGTATTGTAAAAGTTTCAAAGGAACAAACTGTTATAATAGCAGATGCAATGGAATGGTCAGATGAAATAGACGTTGAAAGAGCAAAACAATCCTTAGAGAGTGCAAAAGAAAAAATGCTTAAAAATAAAAGTGATGAAGATTTTAAAAGAGCAGATTTAAAATTAAAACGTGCTTTAAATAGATTAAATGTTTCATCAAAAAGTTCTGAAGAATAAAATAAAGAAGGAGTGAATTATTCACTCCTTCTTTATTTTATTAAAAATTAATCGGATAAAAAACATAATTAGTTATTATTCAGCCATATGTTAAGGAAAAGATGTTTTACCGAGGGTCCAGGGTTATCGGAAAGCCCGGTCGAATCTACAGAGTCGAAACCTTTGCAAAATAGTAAACTTTACTTTTGATGGCTGAATAGTAACTATAATTAAAATGATTTAACAATCCAAGGAATAACATATGATATTATTGTCATAATAGCAGCAGCAAGTACAACTCCTAAAAAAATTGGAGGAACAGATTTTTTTAGTTTCATATCTAGCATAGAAGCTAAAAGTGCACCTGTCCAAGCACCTGTACCAGGTAAAGGAATACCTACAAACAAGAGTAGTCCCCAAAATTCGTATTTTCCGATCTTATCCTGTTTACTTAAAGCTTTTTTCTCAAGCTTTTCTACCATAGGACGGAAAAATTTTGTTTTCTTAAGTGCATTAAAAATTTTTGTTATAAATAACAAAATAAAAGGGATAGGGAGGATGTTTCCTGTTATACATATTAACAATGCAGGAAGCAAGTCTATTTTTAAAACTGAAGCAGCAATCAAACCACCTCTTAGCTCTAAAATAGGAAGCATTGAAATGATGAAAACTATCATTTCTTTTGGTAAAACTCCACTTAAATTATCTGTAAACCACTGAACAATTGAATCTACCATTTTTCACCTCTAATAAATTTTTTGGGTATAATAAATACACCGTATACACTAATTATCACATATTTTAAATTGTAAGTCAATGAAAATTTTATGAATTATCTTGTTACCGATTATTGATGATATTCAATCACTAAATGTAAATTTTACGATGTTTCGACTCTGCGGAATCGACTGGCTTTCCGTTCCTTCGAACCTTCAGTATATTTTTTGTAAATGATAATAACTGGAAATAGAAATATAAACCTAAAAAAGAATTGTAAATCTATAAATTTTTTATTGATTTTTTAAGAAATAATTTTGATAAACATATTTTTTTTATTTTAAACATATTATTTTATGTTTTTTGCAAAAAAACTAATAAAATAATGTTTCGTTTCCTACTTTTTATGCAAAAAAACGTTTAAAAATTTATATAAGTATTGAAAAATTCAAAAAAATATAGTATAATATTAATATAAAGTTTATATTATATTAATATAAATTTAAAAATTATATATTAAAATTGTAGAGATGAGAAGGTGAGCAATATGAAAGACATTAAGGAAATAATTAATGAAGAAATCGTTAAGGAAGAGAAGAAAAACATTACTTTACCAGCAATAGCAATGCGTGGGCTAGTAACTTTCCCTAAAATGATTATGCATTTCGACGTATCTAGAGTAATGTCAGTTAAAGCAATAGAAATGGCTTTAAAGGCTGACAGAAAAATATTTATAGTTACTCAAAAAGATGTGCATCTTGAAAATCCTCAAGAGAAAGATTTGTATAAAATAGGAGTTATAGCAGAAGTAAGACAAACTCTAAAAACTCCTGATAATGTATTGAGAGTTTTAGTAGAAGGTGTTCAAAGAGCAAAAATAAATTCTATAGTAAATGATAGTGATTACTTAATAGCAGATGTAAAGGAAATACCTAATTATAGTAAATCCAAGGTTGAAAATATCGAACTTGAAGCTATGGTTAGAACTATAAAAGATGAATTTGAATTATATTGCTCATATATTCCTCAAATGCCTAAAGAACTTGTAAGTTCAGTATTGATGCAAGATAACCCTTATTTGGTTTTTGACAATATTACTTTTAATATTAGTTTAGATTATCAATCTAAACAAAAATTGTTAGAGGAAAGTAATATTTTAGTTATATTATGTTTTTTGTTAGATGGTTTTGTACAGGAGGTGAAATTTTTTGATGTT
>JAEXNS010000203.1 GCA_023439605.1 Bacillota bacterium
GTCTAATATAACTTCGTGAATTTTTTGTAATTCAGTCAAAGTAAATCTTTCAGGAACAAATACAAACGCTATATTTGAATTTTCTATTTTCTCTCTTATATGAATTATTGCCCTAGCGATTATTTCAGCATGATCAAATGCCAATTTATCAGATTTAATAACTCTAAAACTTATTTCTTTCCTATAAGCAGAAACGCTTATTACCATTTTCAATTCACAACTTATATTTTCAATTTCATTTTCCAGTAGTAGTTTATATTTTCTATTTATCTGATACCCATATGCTGTATCATTAATTTGTTCACATGTTTGCACGTACTTAACATCAAACCAACAAGCTTCTTCTGCATCATTTTGCGATTTTAATTCTATATTATCGTTTTCTGTTAAAGCTATAAAAGAACACGAGATAATCCAACCCCTTGGATCTCTTTTAGGCTCACTAAATACATGTAACTGTTCTAAATGTATGTTATCTACATTTGTTTCCTCTCTTAGTTCCCTATAAGCCGCCATTTCTAATGTTTCTTCTTTTTTTAAAAACCCACCTGGCAACGCCCAATTATCTTTATAAGGAAATTCACCACGCTTTATCAATAAAACAGATAGATTTTTTACAGGTAATTTTCTGTAATTATCTTCTTTTTTACTTCTAACTGTAAAAACAACTATATCTGTCGCGACAGATGGTCTTTCAAAATCTTCTATTCTATAATTTTCTAAAAATTCTTCTTCTTTTTGAAATTTTTTTGACATTTTTATCTCCAATTACAGTTTTATTTTACACTATATTTAAACGCCGGCATCAATTCTAGTTTAAATTTATTTATTTTATTCAAATGATCTATTCTTTCCTTTATCTCTTTGTTTTCACATATGCCTGTTCTAATGTATTGATCAAGTACAGCATATGTAAATCCCAAATTTTCTTCATCTGTTTTACCACATAAGCCATCTATAGGAGTTTTGTTAACCAATTCGTTTGGCAACTCCAATACTTTTCCTATTTCCTTAACTTCTGTAACTGTCAAATATGATAGCGGACTAAAATCACCTGCTGCATCGCCGTATCTTGTTGCATAACCAACCCAGTCCTCGGATAAGTTGCATGTATTTGCAACCCTACCATTTACTGATTGTGAGACAGCATAAAGTGCAGACATTCTAATTCTAGGTGCTAAATTTATTCTTGTTTGTTCTGTTACAAATTCTATGTTTTCTGACACTTGTTTTATCATAGCATCATATGTATCTTTTATATTTATAATAAATCGTTTTATTTTCAAATGATCAACCAATTTATTAGCCATATCAATATCATGTTGTACCCCATTTGGCATTAGAACTCCTACTACTCTTTCAGCACCTAACGCTTCCACACAAAGTGCAGCCACAACAGAACTATCTTTCCCACCAGATATGCCCACAACAGCGTTACATCCTAAACCATTTTGTTCAAACCATTCTTTAATCCATATAACAATTTCACTTTTAACTTTTAAAGCATCAAAATTCATTAAAATTCTCCTCCATATAAATTATTTCTTACTTCTTTTAACGTATATTCTTTAACCATTTTACCATTTACAAAAACAGTTTTCAATAGATTTTCTTTTTCATGTGGAAAAGTTACTTTATCAAAGCCATCTTCATAAATAACTTTGTTTTCTTCATTTGTAAATACTCTGCATAAGCCTTTTTGTGACTTTTTGAAGTTTCCTGTATCTGTTTTAGGATCTTTAAAAATCATCAACGGTCTATCGCCTATCTCTCCATATGTTGCTTTTACAGCTATGCCAAAAGTATCTCTTGTATATGGATTTAAGCCATCATTATCCTCAGAACATTGCATTGAATAACTACCTACACCCAAAGAAACGTTATTGCAAGCAAAACCTTTTTCTATAAGTGTTTTGAATATTTTTTCAGCTCTTTGAAGAGTGATACTATCACCATAAATAGCTTTAACATGATTATCTAATACTTTATACCCTTTTTCATTCACATGCCCACCAAAAATATCCCATAAATGAAAAACTGTTTCTGTAACCACTTCAACCGGATCACCACTATCACCTCTAATAAATAGTGTGCCGTTATGTTCCAATATTTCTTTTTTACATTTCGGCAATATATCATCCACTAAACTCCAATAATCATAACTGTCACTTACCATTGAAAACGAATGATTTGGATAAATCTCTGTTAAAAGTCTCTTTACCATATCTATCTCATTTCCATCAACACTCATATTACTACACATAACAGAATGCTCTGTGCTTATTGCACCAAAAGCAACATCTTCTTTTGTACAATCACAGTTATAGTATGTTTCCAAGAAAGGTATAGCTGGAACAGTAGCTGTGTTTAAAAATGATAAACAAAAACCTGCACTACTTCTTACTGCACTTTCTAAACTCTCCTGACCCCTCATACTAAAATCGCCAAGTGCTCTAGCTCTTTTTACATCATCATCAACACTAATCTCGTAATATTTGTTAACTAGTTTTCTATATCTGTAACCTACATTTGCAGAAATCATAGGATGCCACAAAGAACAGCTCATAAGTGTTTCAATAGAATTAACCAACCAAGCAAAATCATCATGTGTATTGCTTATTTCTATCATTGGAACTTTTATTGGTACTCTAGTGCCTTCTTTTACTGCTTTAATTTCAAGAGGCAAGTACCCCAAGGTATGTAAATCAGAAATTTTTTCATCTTTATATGTTCCTTCGCCTAGTGTATATTTTAAAATTCTATTAAATTCATTTAACACCTCATCTTTTGACTTTTTAAAAAAATTATCATCAAAATATTCTATCAAATATTGTTTAATAAAAGACTGCAAACCAAACATTATTAGCTTGTCTTCCTCTTTTATTCTTGTCATTCTAGGTGTAAAATAGGAAACCAATTTTGTTATTCCCTTTGGATACTGTTCACTATGAACAGTTTTGTAAAAATCGCACAATAAAAATGGACTAATATTCATTATAAATCACTCTTTCTGTTACTATTTTTCAGGAGTTTCGACTCTGCATATTCAATAAAGCTTTCTGATTTTACTATTCAGCCATATGTAATGGCAGAGATATTTTACCGAAGGTCCAGGGCGAACGGAAAGCCCGGTCGACTCCACAGAGTCGAAACCCCTGTAAAACCGTAAAATTTAGCTTTAGAGGCTGAATTGTAACAAAATAACTCCACCATATACATATTTCTAAATAGTAATCTCTTTTTTATTTTTTTAAATCACTTCTATATTTGGATTTTTTTCTGTAAATATACTTTCTGTTGTGTATATTTTATTTATCAAATTGCTTTTTATTAATTCACCTTTCAATATACTGTTTTCACAATGAGTCACATACAGCCATATTTTCTCAGCACCTAATTCTTTTAATCTCTTTGCAGAATGATAAAAAGTCCCCCCATAAGATGATATGTCATCAATAATCAAAACATTAAAACCATTTTCGGGTATATTCCCATATACATCAAGTCCTTCAATTTTACCTGTTTCCCAATTTCTTTTCTTTATTCCAAATACCGATTTTTTCTCTATACACTCTGCATATCTTTTGGATGCTCCTTCATCAGGGAAAAACACTAAATCATCATCATTTAACAACAATTTATTTGCAAGGGATTTTATTTTTTCAAATATTTCTTCGGAAATCACATTGTTTAGTAAAGCAAGAGATACATTTGAATGTGCATCTCTAACCACTACTTTATTAAAATTCATACTATTTATAAATTCACAAAAGTATTTTAATGTAAATACTTCATTTTGATGCTTAACTCTATCCATTCTCGCATTTGGTATATATGGCATTTTAAGAATTATTTCTTCTATTTTATATACCTCTCTTAAATGGTTTGCTATTAAATATAGTGCAAATAATTCTTCATTTTTTTCAAATAACCATTGTATTTCTGCTGAACGTGCCTTTGTTTCTATTTCTAAACGAAAAGTACCATCCGGAAAATAATTTATATCAACTATTTCTCCATTTATTTTAATCATAAGTTCACCCCGTTTAATATTATGTTTATTTGACACATTTTCATTGCTTTTAATGCATTTATATGTGTTTCTGGTGTTACCCCTGCACAACATGAAGCGTCAACTGAAATAATTGATTCTGGCATAGTTGATTTTAAGATTATTGCATTTGAAATAACGCATATATCTGTACACAATCCTACTAGTTCAATTTCACTTACATCACTATATTTTTCTGATATATATCCAGCTAAACCAAGTGAACCAAATGAGGATTTATCTACTATAACCGAATTTTCTGTATTAAGTTCCGATGATATAGCGTGGCCATGTGTACCTTCTATGCAGTGTTCAACTGGTAGATTTACTCCCTCTTGTGTATTTAAATAATTTTCATCATGAGTATCACGAGTAAATATAATATCCATGTTCATCGCCTTATATTCTTCAATTTTATTAGCCACAAAAGGAACTATACTTATTGCTTCCTTTGTGCCTAAAGCTCCATCAATAAAATCATTTTGCATATCTACAACTATAAGTATTTTTTTCATAAAAATGCCCTCCTGTTTTTTGTTATTATCTTTTTGATATTATCATTATAATACTTTCAAAACCTTTTGTCAATAGATTTTAAAAAACTTTTTGTGGTATTTTGTTGATTTAATTTATTTAATATGTTAAAATAATACTTGGATTGAATTTCTTCTTAAATTATATACTATTTAATTTAAGAAGACCACTCAAAACCAATTAAATAAAAAAGAGGAGATATACTATGAATATGAAATCAAAAAAAATTGTTTCGTTTTTAACTGCATTAGTTTTAATTTCAGGAGGAACATTTATCCCTGAAACAAGCACTTCTATTTTTAATGTTTCAACCAATGTTTCTGCGGCATCAACTTATGGAGACATTACATATGAAATTTCTAATGGAGAGGTTAAAATCACGAGTTGCGATAAAAGTGTAACAGAAGTTGAAATCCCATCAGAAATAGAGGGATATCCTGTTACAGCCATAAACACTCAAGCTTTTCTAGATTGTACTGGATTAACTTCAGTAACTATTCCTGACTCTGTTAACTTTATAAGCAAAACAGCATTTTTTAATTGTTCCGATTTGACTTCAATAACAGTAGATGAAAACAATTTGTCTTATTCTGACTTAGATGGCGTTTTATTCAGCAAAGATAAAACAAGCATTCTTAAATATCCTTGTAGCATTACTGATAAAACTTATGTAATTCCCAGCTCTGTTACAACTATAGACGAATATGCATTTTCCCATTGCACTGGATTGACTTCAGTAACTATTCCTGATTCTGTTATAAATATAAAAAATAGTGCATTTTATCTTTGTACTGGTTTGACTTCAATAACTATTCCAGATTCCGTTACTAGTATTGGTACTGGTGCGTTTTCTAATTGCACTGTATTAACCTCTATAACTTTTCCTGACTCTGTTAGTTATATAAGCAATTATATGTTTACTTATTGTACTAGTTTAACTTCAATAACTATTCCAGATTCCGTTACTCGTATTGGTACTGGTGCGTTTCGTATATGTTCTAATTTAACTTCAATAATTATTCCAGACTCCGTTACTTATATTGGTGACACTGCGTTTGAAGGTTGTACTGAATTAACTTCAGTACAAATACCCAAAAGCGTTACATCCATTGGCAATTATTCTTTTGGATATAAAGAGTTTGCCGAAGCTAAAGGTGAAAAAATCGACAACTTTGAAATTTATGGATATTTAAATTCACGAGCAGAATATTATGCTAAATCAAATGGATTTAAATTTATCACTATAGCAAGTGAACCCATTGTAACAACAACACCAGTTGTTACTACAAAACCTGTAACTACTACATCAGTTTCCACTACAAAACCAATCACTACTACCACTGTTTCTACTACAAAACCAGTTCCTACTACCACTGCTTCTACTACAACTATTGCTTCAATTTTATATGGTGATGCAAATATGGATAATAAAATAGACAATGTCGATTTAGTCACCTTATGTCAAGCTCTTACAAAAGAAATTGTATTAGATAGTGCTCAGATATTAC
>JAEXNS010000296.1 GCA_023439605.1 Bacillota bacterium
TTTATGTACATCTGCACCTAATTCAGGAGATTTTATACTTGTAAAATCAGCATCAGAAGGACCATTGTCAACTACCCCAACCTTATTACTGTTAATAGCTGTATCAGATGAAACTAAATAATATTTACCTGAATTATAATAAATAGAATTACTAATCGTTCCAATCAAGCTATCACTTGCAGAACCTGATTTTTTATATGATAAGAAATTTTTAAATGTTGCATTTGTTCTATTTAACTGGAAGTTCGCACCATTCGAATCACCTTTTCCATTATCAAAAGATGTTATATCTTTCATGTTCAATTTTTCAGGGTTATTATTGTCTGTTACACCATGCTTTTTATTTTCAAAAGCAATGCAATTTTCTACAATATGAGGCGTTCCTATACCACTACCACCTAGCTTAAATCCATTTCCATCACTATTTGCTGTAAATACACCTGCAGAAGTTGAACCATTTCTAAAAGAAATACAATTTTTTAACGTAACTACACCTATAGGTCCTGTTTCTGATTTCGCATACATATCCCATCCATCATCAACGTTGTTATAAGCTATACATCCGTCAAATACATTTCCAACTCCACATGTTAATTTAGGTGCAAATCCATCAGCGTTTTCACCTGTAGCAGGATCCATATTATTAAATGATGTACAATTTTTAATTAAATTATATGATGGCCAACTTGAAATATTATTTTGTGTGGTATCTGTTCTGCTTAACTGCAAACCTGTATCTCTGTTTGCTTCAAACTTACATAATTCAACTACGTTGTTACTACCTGATAAAATCATACCATTGTCAGCAGCACCTTTAATTGTAATATTGAAAACATGCCAGTAATCAGCTTCAAGTGAAAATCCTCTATAGTTTGTAGCAGTATCGCCATATGTTTGACCTGAAAAATCAAAAATAACTTCTCCGTTATATGGTCTTAGCATTTTAATTTTTCCATTTATCCCACTATTTTCTTTTAATATTTTAATTGGAACATTATATTTATATGTACCAGCTAGTAAATAAACAACTCCACCCGCTTCAATTGATTCAATAGCTTTTTCAACTGTTGTCGGACTATCAAGTGTTCCAGCTCCATTTGAGCTTGCATTTGGTGAGCAGAATATAACATGAGTAGCCTTATAGTCACCGATATTTATTGGTGACTGTGTTGTTATCGGTTTTGAAGTGGTTGTATTGACGTTTGTTGTTACTGTGGTAGTAACTGGTGCACTTGTTGTTGTAACCTGAGGTGTTGTACTTGTTCCTATTGTAACACCACCACCTACACCTACACTAGATGTTAATGTACTAACCAAATTAGTAGTAGACTCTGAACTATACGAATAAGTTGGTTTATATGAGGTAGTCGATTTCATATCCGCAGTCCAACCTTGTTCACTCGTTGAAGAAACAGGACTTCCTGAACAATTGTTATAAACATTTGCACCTAAATTCCAATAACCTATTACATCGCTGTCAAGAGAACATACAGGATTTTTTACATTTTCAAACACATTGTTTTCTACAAAAACCTCTGCACCCATTCTACTGTTAATACAGCTTGTATATATATCTTTAAAATAATTATTATAAATATGTGCCTTTCCATATCTAAATAAAGGTAATCTAGAGTTGCAGTTTTCAAATATGTTGTGGTGTATAGTTATCGTTCTGTTATAATTATCACTATCACTAAAACCCATAAGCATGGTTTTCCAACTATCATGTAGATAATTATATGAAACGGTTATATTTTCACATTCTTTTTTAAAGTCTAGTAAACCATCGTAATAATCTTTATCCGCCGAATTTCCAGAATAATCATTATATAGTTCGCAGTGATCTACCCAAACGTTTTTTGTACTTTCAAAACTTAAACAATCACCTTCTCCACTGCCTGCTTTAACATGATGAACTTTTAAGTTTTGAACTATTATATTATTACATCTTACAAATCTAATTCCTATTTGGTCTAAATCTGCTGTTCCATCACCTATTATTGATATGTTAGATAAGTCTTTAAGTAGTATTTCATCTACCCCTGAATTTGCTGGTGTTATTTTTCCTTTAACATAAATGGTTAAAGGATTAGTATTTCCATCTTTCGCCTCTATTTGTTTCATTATATCTGCACCAGTAGTGCAAACAACAGAAGTTCCACCTATTCCACCAGTAGTATTTACTCCGTAACCTACAGGCTTGCTAGACTCAATTGCAGAGGCTGTTACATTGTTTTTGTTAATAATACCTATTTGAGTTGATGAATCAATAACAGTAGAATTCATGACTGTTTGTGCAATAACACTTTGATAATTAGCCATTGGAATGATATTTACCATTCCAATAATCAATGCTGTAGATGTAATTATACATGACGCTTTTTTAGATTTAAACTTTTTCACTTAAAGACTCCTCCTAAAAATTTTAAAATAAATTAAATTAATCTAGACTTTAACACAAATCCTTTTCACTAAATTTAATTAAATTAATTGAATTTTAATGAAATGGTTTTCTTTTCGGCTTTTTTAATTATATCACTATTTTTTTTTTTATTCCATTTATTTTTTTCACAAAATTATTTTTTATTTTTAAACATAAAGTATAATTTGAACAATTAAAATTTAGATTTATTATCTAATTTGTAAATTATTTTAATTTTCAGTTTTTAAACGTGCTCGTGATTAATCTTAAAATTTATATTAAATAAAAGTAAATTATTTATTAATAATAAAATATTACTACTTATCATAAAATATTATTATGATATAATGTTACTAAAAATACTATCCAAATAAAAAATAGTAAACATGAAAGTTTACTATTTTTTATTTGGATAGTATTTTTATTTTCAACATGAACTTGTGCACGTATATACTTTATCTATACTATAAATATTTTATATAGTTAATAAAATTAAATTAAGAAAGACAATTATACAAATAAAGACATTATCGCCATTATATCTAACTAAATTGAAATTGTGAATAACCTTATTTCAAGTAAAAACTTTTGTTATCAGCACCTATTATGATTTCAATGTTTTTTTCAGAAAAATAATTTTTTATAAATTCAAGAATAATGGAAAAATCAATCCCCTTGTGCTCTTCAGTTGTTTCTAATGTAAAAAACTGTTTACCACAAGCATCGTGAAGATGAACCTTACATGCAAAATTATTTTCATTTAAAATTTTATTTAAATCAACTATTTCACTAAATTTTAAAAAAGCCATTTTTATACCCCTTTATGCAATGATTACTATTTAGCCATATGTATGTTTTACCGAAGGTCCAGGGCGATCGGACAATGTCGTCAACTTAAGCAAAATGCAAAAATAAAATTCAAACAAAGTTAAATTAATTTTCACATTTATCCTAAAAAACGGCACAACAAATAAACCCTCTAGAGTGAGTGGTTTTTGGAATTATTAG
>JAEXNS010000286.1 GCA_023439605.1 Bacillota bacterium
GAGCGTTAAAGATAACTTTTCAGTATATAAATAAAATTTTAAGGGGATGATTAAAATAAAAGTTTTGTTAGTTAGACCTCAAGCACCCAATATGCTCAGTTTTACAAAGATACTGGATAATGAACCTTTGGAACTGGAATACTTATATACAGGTTTGAAAAACTCAAATATTAGCTCATTTATATTTGATGGTTTAGTTGAGAAATCAACATTTACACAGGTTTTTATAGATGAAAAACCGGATGTTGTTGCTATAACGGGATATATAACTCAGCAAAATCTTATGCTGGATTTTTGTAAAAAAACAAAGTCTTTGAACCCAAAAGCAGTAACAATAGTTGGGGGAGTGCACGCACAATTAAATTATAAGGAATTTTATAAAAATGAAGTTGATTACATATATAGAAGTGAATGTGTAAACGACTTTGTAAATCTAGTTAATCTAATTAAAAATGATATGCAAACAGAACAAAATTTATCATCTATAAATGGTTTGTGTTTTAGAAATAAAAATGGAGAGTTTATAAACAACGAGCTTGTTTCTATAGATATAAATAGTTTGCCAATACCCGACAGAACACATTTTTATAAAAATATTTCATCTTATAGATACTTAAATTTAACTGAAGTTGCTACTATGAAAACAGCTTTTTCATGCCCATATAACTGTAACTTTTGCTATTGCACTCTATTGAATTCTGGAAAATATCAAGCTAGAAGTCTTGATTTGGTTATTGAAGAATTGAAAAATTTAAAATGTCAAAATGTACAGATAGTAGATGATGATTTTCTTGTGGATAAAAAAAGACTTTGGGATTTTATAGATTTAGTGAAAAAAAACAATATAAATAAAACTTATATATGTTATGCTAGAGCAGATTTTATTTCAAAAAATGCAGATATTGTAAAAGCACTTGCCGATATTGGATTTAAATATTTTTTAGTAGGTTTAGAAGCTGTAAATGATGAGGAATTAGAAAACTTCAATAAACAAACTACTAAGTATATGAATGAAAAATGTATTTCAGTTATAAATGAAACTTCTGCCGATTGTATAGGGCTTATGATTGCACCGATAGATGCAGATGCAAAGTATTTTGAAAATATGTATAATTGGATTGTGAAGAACAATTTGAAATATGTAACAGTTTCTATGTTTACACCTATACCAGGAACACCACTTTATGAAGAGTATAAACATAAAATTACGTCAAATGATATTGAGGATTGGGACTTTCTTCATTTGGTTTTAGAGCCTACAAAATTAACAAAGTGGCAGTTTTATAGCGAGTATAACAAGTTGTTTTTAAAATTGTATAAAATTGCTAAGGATACAGGTATATATGACTTTATGAATATACGCTTTTATAAAAATATGCTTACTGGTTATCTTAGTTCAAAAATAAAAGGAGGGAAAATTTGAAGATTTTATTTATTCAATCAACTCCTTATTACAGAAAAAAAGAATTGGTAAAAAAGTCAAAGCTTTATTTTGTAGGTCTTGCACCGGCTATTTTGGCAAGTTTAGTTCCAGATGTGGAATTTGAAGTTTGCTTGGAAACCTTAGAAAATGTTAATTTTGAAAGTGATGCGGATATAATTGCTATTTCGGGAATGGGACACGCTATAGTTAGAAGCATAGATATAGCAAAAAAGTTTAAATCATTGGGCAAAACAGTTGTTATGGGTGGATATATGGCTAGTCTTATGCCGGAGGAGGCAAAAAAATATTGTGATAGTGTTATTATAGGTGATGGTGAAATAAGTTTTGTAAATATGGTTGAAGACTTTAAAAATAATAGTTTAAAACCTTTTTATAATATACCTATAACTAAATTAACGTATCCATTGCCAAAATATGAATTACTGACAAGTAAGAAAATAGGCGATTTTTTACCTGTACAGGCAGGCAGGGGCTGTCCACATTCATGTAGTTTTTGTTCTGTGTATTGCTTGTATAAAAATACATATTTAAAAAGAGAAATACAGGAAGTTATAAGGGATATAAAGCGAATAAAAGAACTAGGTTATAAAAAGTTTTTATTGCTTGATGATAATATTCTTTCTGATAAAATATATTTAAATGAATTATGCAAAGAAATAAAAAAACTAAAAATGCAATGGCTTTCCCAATGTTCCATAAAAATTGCTGATGATCTAGAAACTCTTCAAATGGTAAAGAACAGCGGTTGTATTTCCCTGTCTTTTGGTATAGAAAGTATTTCACAAAAAAGCCTGGACTCAATGCAAAAATCATGGGCAAAAGTTGAGAAGTATAGTGAGCAGATAAAAAGAATAACAGATATAGGCATAGATGTTTCAACAGAAATGGTAATAGGTGCAGATGGGGATACAATAGACTCTATAAGAAATACTGCAAATTTTATAGTAGAAAATAAAATAGTTGTGCCTAGATTTTATATACTTACACCTATACCGGGAACTTTGTTTTATGATGAAATGAAAAAAGAAAAAAGAATTATAAATGATGATATTTATAGTTATAACGGAACAGAAGCAGTTCATATGCCGTTGAATATGTCTCCTCAGGAGCTGACAAGTGAATACTGGAGCTTATATAAAAAGGTGTTTTCTTTTAGTGCTGTTTTAAAAAGAACTCTTATAAGGAAAGATTTTTTTAAATCACCACTTAAATATATTTTTTACTTTTATGTAAATTTATACTACAGACATCAAATAAACCAAGGAATAACACCAAATATAATATGAGGTAACTAAATGGAAATTCAAGTTATACAAGACCAGAAAAAATATTTAGATTTTTTAAAAACAGTTTATAAAAAAGATGATTTTTTTAAGGACAATAAAACAGATTTGTTTTATATAGTATGTTCTCAAAAAGGAGAGTTTTATAAGCGTTCCAAACAAAAGATGATTTCAGTAACGGAAAATGGAGAAATACTATGCCAATCGGTTTTTATAATTCATAATGATAATTCAGAACATTTGTGCTTGTCCTTTTTTGAGGCACTGGAAAATCAAAAAGATGCAGTAGATTTTTTGGTTAATTATGCGGAAAAATATGCAGTAGAAAATAACTGCAATAAAATAATTGTATCGCTAGAAGGACACTGTAATAACGGACTTTCGTTTGCTTTAGATAAAAATCAAATGCCTGGATTTGGAGAAAGCTATAACCCTGTATATTATAATGATTATTTTGAAAGCTTTAATAAAATAAAGCTGAATAGTTATTTTGATAAAGCTGATTTGGTCGCTTCTAGAATAGAAGAAGATGTATGTAAGTACAAAAATATTTTTAGTAAATTTAGCCTGGAATATGCAAGTTTTAAAAACAGAGATTTTATAAACACTATGAAAATTTATACCGACTTAAATAATGAGATTTTTAAAAATCATAGATACTATCATATGAGAAATTATGAAGAAGATATTGAGTTATTTAAGGATATGAGACTGCTTTTAAGACCAGAAAATTTGATTTTTGTAAAAAAAGATGAGGATTATATAGGGTTTATTCTTTGGTATCATGACTATAACGAGTTAGTGAAGAAAGGTAAAAAAGTCGGAGTTATTGCCTGTTTAAAATATAAACTACTTAATGTGGTCCCAAAAAAGGTTAAAGTAGTTGAAATAGGTGTACTACCTAAGTTCAGAAGATATGGGATTATACTCATGCTTTTTGATGCAGCAATAAAATGTGCACATAAGATAAGTCCTAAATCAGAAAAAATAATTAGTAGTTGGATACTAGATGAAAACAATAAATCAAACTCAATTACACTTAGATATACTAAAAATAAATATAAAGGATTTGCTGTATATGAAAAAGAAATCTCATAATTGGAGATTTAGTTCCTTAGGTGATATCTGGGATGAAAAAATCAAAAATAATATATGGCTTAAATCAAAATATTTAAAAATAGCACAAAATAGTGACAGAAAATTTGATTATATTCAAGGTGAAAACTTTTCTATGTGTAGATGTAAAACAAAAATTAATGTTTTTACATTTAGTAAGTTTAAATTGAATTTACCAATATATATGGTTTCACTGCCTTTTTCTATGGATGAAAAGGGTTTTGAAGGAGATATTTCAACCGTATTAGAGGGATATAAGCATAGAGGAATTCATATTTTTTTAAATTTAAAAAAAGAAGAAATTGAAACAGTAAAAGATAAATATGCAGTTGGAACAACTTTGTCTTCATTTCAGTTTGATAATAACTTTTCTGATTTTGATGATTATATAAAATCTTTGAGAAGTAGTTATAGAAGAAGAATTTTATTGGCTTTAAAAAAAGGAGAAAATTTAAAAGTAGAAAAAATAAAAAATGAAAATTATACAAGCTCAATTCATGAAATGTATATGCAGGTTTTAAAAAGATCAGAGTATCCTTTAGAAACTTTAAGTTATAATTTTTTTAAAGAAAGTGATTTTGATATATATGTTTTCAAATATAATGAGTTATTTGCAGCTTTCATAGCTATAAAAATAGTTGAAGATACTCTTTATTTTATTTTGTGTGGCATGAACTACAAAATTAGAGATGAAGTAGATCTTTATTTTAATCTTTTAATAAAAATAATAAAAATAGCTATTGAAAAAAAGGTTAAAAAGATTAACTTTGGACAAACTTCGGAAGAATCAAAATGTAAGATAGGATCTACGCTTCAGAAAAGGTATATGTTGTTATACAATAAAAATAAAATAATAAGTTTTTTGTTAAAAAAAGCGGTAAAAAACATTGAATATAGTGGTGAAGTAGTAAATTATAGAGTTTTTAAAAAAAATTAGATTGATTTTTTGTATTAAATACTATATAATAAATATGTTAGCATTTTTATGTTGTTACTATTCAGTCAATAAAGTTAAGGTTTACGATTTTGTAGTTACTATTCAACCCCCAAAGGAAAAGTTTACGATTTTGCACGAGTTTCGACTCTGCGGAGTCGACCGGGCCTTTCCGGTCGCCCTGGACCTTCGGTAAAACATCTTTGCATTATAAATATGGCTGAATAGTAACATTTTGTAGGAGTTTCGACGCTAAGGAGTCTATCGGACTTTCTGGTCATCTTGGAGCTTTGACAAAATATCGTTATTTTACACGTATTGTTGAATTGTAACTTGATGCTATTAATTTTTAAATTTTGAAGGGAGTTTGAAAAACATGTGTAAAGATCAGAAATTTTTTGTTTGTAAACATTGTGGCAATATCATTGGACTAATTAAAGATGCAGGTGTTCCAATGCTTTGCTGTGGAGAAAAAATGGGAGAGTTAGAAGCAAATACTTCAGATGGGGCTGTTGAAAAACATTTACCAGTTGTAAATGCTACAGCAAACAAAGTTGAAGTAAGCATAGGTTCAGTACCACACCCTATGGTAACAGAACATTTTATTGATTGGGTTTATTTGAAAACAAATAAAGGTGGTCAAAGAAAATGTCTAGATGTAGGTTCTGATCCAAAAGTAAGCTTTGCTTTAACAGAAGATGAAGAAGCTGTTGCAGTTTTTGCTTATTGTAATTTACATGGATTATGGAAAACAGACATTTAATTTAAATTTTTAAATAAAAATTTAGCCTCATATAAATTAATTTATATGAGGCTTTTTTAAATAAAAAATATAATTTATGTATGTTCTTGTTATTGACATAATTTTTTTATGCTGTTATAATTAATTAATGGAATTTGTACAAACATATTAATTTATTATAATATTTTTGAACTAAAATATACATAAACTATACTTTATATATTTAATATATATTTTTTAAAATAAAAAAATCTTTAAATTTATAGAAAAGGGTGATTAAGATGCCTTT
>JAEXNS010000293.1 GCA_023439605.1 Bacillota bacterium
CTACTGATATTCTAAAACACTTGATTGAATTTTACTATTCAGTTAAATGTATAGTGCAGAGTTATTTTACCGAAGGTCCAGGGCGACTGGAAAGCCCGGTCGACTCCGCAGAGTCGAAACCCTTGCAAAATCGTAAAGCATCCTTTTGAGGCCGAATAGTAACGATTTTTTGAAAATATTAGATTTCAAAAGACATGAACCCTGCATATAAAGATTTTGAATTATTTAAACGATTCTATTTCACATTAGTATAAATAGTGTATCATTTGAAGTTGTAGCATAATTGATAGAAAATAAATTTAAAAATAGCCATATCAAAAGTAAATCTTTTGATATGGCTATTTGGTTTTTTATTTTACAAATTTCATGAATTTTTTATCTGGTTCTACTTCAAAAACAAATTTCTTTTCAGTCAAAGGATGCATAATTATTAGCTTGTTTGAATGTAATCCCAATCTTTTTAGCTCATTTAATTGTGAATCATATTTTGAATCTCCTGTAACAGGGTTACCCATTTCCTTAAAATGTACTCTTATTTGATTTTTACGCCCTGTTTCTAACCAAATGTCTACTAAAGAATACTTTTCATTTTCCTTAAGCACCTTATAGTTAGTTATTGATTTTTTGCCTTCTCCTTCAACATGACTACTATAAACAAGATATGTAGATGTTTCTTTTAACCATGATTCTATCTTGCCTTGTTTTTCTTTAAGCTGACCTTCTACTATTGCAATATATCCTCTATGCAAAACCAGCTTATCCCAGTTATTTTGAAATAAAGACTTTATTTTTTCGTTTTTGGCAAACATAAGCACCCCAGAAGTGTCTTTATCTAATCTATGAACTATAAAAATTCTATTTTTATAGTTTGATTTTTTTACATATTGCATAGTAATATTATAAGCGGTTACTTCTCTTTCGTTTTCAGTTCCCGTTGTCAAAAGCCCTGCTGGTTTATTTACAACTATTAAATCCTTATCTTCATAAATAATTTCAAGCATTTCTGATTTGGTTACATATGAAGTTATGTACTTACTTATTGAGACTTTTTGCCCTGGTTTAAGAATATAGTTATATTTTGTTTTTACTTCCCCATCTACCATTACCGATTTATGGGTAAGTAAAGATTTTATTTTACTTACTGATTTATTTTCAACATTTTCTAATAAAAACTTCAGTAATTCTGATTTTTCATTTACTACATACTCGTTTGCTGATTTTTTATTTTCGTTATTAATCAAATTAATACTCCTTTTTATTAATATTTAGTAGCTAAAGTTAACGCTTGGATTTTGTAGGAGTTTCGACTCTGCTGAGTCGACCGGGCTTTCCGATCGCCCTGGACCTTCGGTAAAACATCTCAGCCTTAAGTTAATATTCAGCCACTAAAGGTAAAGTTTATGATTTTGCACGAGTTTCGACTCTGCGGAGTCGACCAGGCTTTCCAGTCGCCCTGAACCTTCGGTATAATACCCCTCAGCCTTACACATATGGCTGAATTGTAGACCTTTTTAATAACTATGCCGCCTTTTTATGGCGGCATAGTTTAATTTGTACTTTCATTATTTTTAATTATTTTTTCATTTACAGCCTCATAAATAACTGCCATCATTGGCACACCTATTATCATTCCTAAAATTCCACTTAATCCTCCACCTACAATAACCGCTACTGATACCCATAACGCAGGTAAGTTCATTTTTCCACCAACTATTCTAGGGTAAATAAAATTTGACTCTATTTGCTGTAGAATAAGTATAAAAATAAGAAACCATAATATATTTTGTGGATTTACTAAAAGTAAAATAACTATACTAGGTATAACACCTATGATTGGCCCAACAATAGGAACTATGTTTGTTAAACCTATTATTGTACTTATAAGCACAGCATATTCAAAACCAAATATAGTCATACCAATAAAACACAAACATCCTAGAACAATTGCTTCTATTAACTGGCCACTTATAAATGCTGTAAACTTTTCTGAAGTTAATTTTCCATAATAATTTATTTCTGAATATACTTTTGGTGAAGTAATTTTTTTAACTATGATGTCTAAATCTTTTCTTAGTTTGTTTTTACTCGCCAGTATATATATTGATAAAATCACTCCTAAAATAGTATCAATAATAACTCTAAAAATACTAGCTGTTATTCCAAATGTCTTTAATAAAACATCTGGAATATATTCAACAAGAGAATATACTTTTTTCATTAAATCTAAGTCTTCTATCCACTCTGTTAATTTTTCATTTCCCTTAAAATAAGCTTTTGCATTTTGTACAATATACTTATTTAAATTTTCATAGTATAAATCAAAATTATCGGAAAAAGCAACAATACTTGAAGCTATTTGAGGAATTATTATAAGGATTATCATAAATAAAAACAAAATGGTAATGAAATAAACCGTAACAAGTCCTAACATATTTGCTACTTTATAGTTGTGTGCAGTTCTATTTTCAGATATACCAGCTGGCAAAACTCCGTTATTGTCTTTTTTTATTTTTTCTATTTTCTTTTTATAAGTATTATTAGAAATTTTCATATATTTGTTAACTAGTAATATGAACGGCTTATTAAGAGCAAAAGCTATAACTCCTCCAATAATTACTGGTCTCAATACTCCCAAAAGCTTATTCATCATTTGTATAAACCCATCGTATCTTAAAAAAAGAAATGTCAACGCCAAAAGTATAATTCCGCTTATCACTATAATTTTTAATTGCTTATTTTTAAACACTTGATTCATATTTATAATCTCCTTAAAATTTGAATAAGCAATTTGAATTTATAATTCTAACGTTTCATTTGTGTCTGGATTTTCAAGATCTTTTTTCATCCATGATTTTCTAAACTTAAATGGAGTAATTCCTTCAATAGCTTTAAACTGCTTGTTAAAGTAACAAGTATCATAAAACCCACAAGCTAAAGAAACATCCTCTAAGCTTTTATCAGAATATTTCAGTAACCATTTTGCATTTCCAATTCGCTTTTGCATGATATATTTTGCTATTGTTATACCATACGCTTTTTTAAATTCTTTTGTCAAATGAAACTTACTTATGCTAAATTGATTACATATAGTTTCAAGATAAATATCCTGAGTATAATTTCTGTTTATATACCTTCTTACTTCTGCAAGTTTTCTAACTAGTTGAGCAGTATATATAATATCCGACTTTTTAAAAGTCATAAGCAATGTGAGTATTTCAGTTATAATATTTGATGATCGGACTTCAGTAAACCCGTCATGTCTTGTATTTATTTCTATAAGTTGTCTTAAATAATTTTCAAACGGATCTATCATTTCTGGTTGTATAACATTTATAAATGTATTTGCAAAATACTCATAATAATTTCTTGCTGTAGGTCCATTAAAATGCAACCACAATAATTCCCAAGGTTCATTTACGCTACTTTTATATGAATGAGGTTTAAGACAATCTATCAAAAAACAGCTTCCTGCATTTAAAACATAGGTTCTGTTTCCATATATAAGTTCTCCTTTACCACTTAAAACCACAACAAATAAAAAAGAATCCAAGTTATCTCTTATTGTATTATATGGTTTAACGACTTTCAAATATCCTATTTCCTGTATATAAAAGAAAGTTTCTTTTTCTGTTGGACCAACTGTACATATAATTCTATATGAATCTTTTGTATAGTTACTTTTAAAACTATCAAATAAACTATCCATTTGTTATTCTCCTCTTTTTTTATTTTGGCTGACTACAGTATATAAAAATATTTACCCTATTATTTCTAAACACTTTAGCCTATATTTATAAGATTTTAAATTGCTATTCAACCACTAAAGGCAAAGTGCAAGAGTTTCGACTCTGCGAAGTCGGCCCGACATTCCGATCGCCTTGGCCCTTCGATAAAACACCTTTGCATTATACATATGGATGAATAGTAACAATTTTAATGATAAAACTATTAAATAGTTTTTATTTTCATTGATATATCAAAGCATTTTACAGAATGTGTCAAAGAGCCAAGCGAAATAATATCCACTCCAGTTTTTGCAACTTGTGAAATATTATCTAAAGTAATATTTCCTGAAGCTTCAAGAATTGCTCTTCCATTTACTATTTGAACCGCCTTTTCCATGTCTTCACAAGTCATATTATCAAGCATAATAACATCAGCCTTAGCCGCCAAAGCTTTCTTAAGTTCTTCAAAATTACGAACCTCAACTTCTATTTTTATCATATGACCTATTTTATTTCTCAAATGTGATACTGCACTTTCCAAGCTTCCATATGCATCTATATGATTGTCTTTTAGCATTGCACCATCTGATAAATTATATCTATGATTAAATCCACCACCTACAGTAACAGCATATTTTTGTAATGGCCTTAATCCCGGTAATGTTTTTCTTGTATCAACTATTCTTGCATTTGTGCCCTCTAATAAATTTACGCATTTACTTGTTGCTGTAGCAATTCCAGACATATGTTGTAATATATTCAAAGCAGTTCTCTCTCCTTTTAAAAGAGTTTTTGTATCCCCTTCAAACGTTGCAATTACATCACCTTTTTTAACTTTTGAGCCATCTTGTATAATTATATCTATATCAACTCCGCCACCAACAAAATCAAAAACTCTTTTTGCAATATCTATCCCACAAAGAATACCACTATCTTTTGCTTCATAATAAGCGGCACTTCTATGTCCATCTGGAATTAAATTGTCAGTGGTTACATCTATATAATTTATATCCTCTAAAATAGCATTGTTTATCATCTTATCTATATATTCTTGTGTAAGCTTCATATAAACACTTCCCTTTTATTTAATTATTAAATTACCTCTTTTAAAATCAAGTATGCTATAGTAGAAAGAGATTTTGCTTCAATATAATCGCTATTAATCAAATATTTGTTTGACAATAACATTTTCTTTATTTCTTTTATTCTTTCAAAACCAGAAAGTACAGCCTTTTTATCAGGTATTACAAAATAACTTTGTTGCATTATATGTCTTATTTCCGTTCTAACACCTTGTGGAATATGTAAATGATTTTCTGAAAATTCAAATTTAAAATCAATATGTTCTTTTTTTATAGTTGAACTTTTCAAAGCTATATCATTTGCTGCTTGTCTTGAAAAGACTAAAGCTTCCAACAAAGAGTTACTGGCCAGCCTATTGTTACCATGAACACCGGTATGAGAACATTCGCCTACTGCATACAGGGCATTTATTTTAGTTTGTGCATTTATGTCAACATTTATTCCACCCATTAAATAATGTTGACATGGGAATATAGGTATTCTGTCTTTGGTTAAATCAAATCCTTGGGATAATAAATTCTTGTATATCATTGGAAACCTTTTTTTCAAAAACTCCGTATCCTTATGGGATATATCAAGATAAAATTCAGTAGAATTTGTTTCCTTACTTTCAAGAATAATAGCATGAGAAACAACATCTCTAGGAGCTAGTTCAAGTCTATCGTCATAATGACTCATAAACCTTTCACCTTTGCAATTAAGCAAATACGCCCCCTCACCACGAACAGCTTCAGAAATCAAAAAACACTCTCTAGTTTGTCGGTTATTGAAAGCCGTTGGATGAAACTGAATTAAACTTAGAT
>JAEXNS010000319.1 GCA_023439605.1 Bacillota bacterium
GGTTATTATAGTCGTGTCTGAAACTGCGGAATTCTGAATAGATAGAATTTATTTTCTCATAATACTCAACTTGATTTTCAAGTTGTTTTGAAAGTAAAATAGAAGTTTCCTCATGTGCTTTATCTGAAATGGATGTTTTCACTATCAATAGAATTGTTGCAGGTATTATAAGTATTGTTACTGAGGCAATAGAAATAAAAAGCGAACGGTATTCGGATTTATCATTAAGAATACTTATGAACATACTAAAAAACAAGGTGAAAAATAACATAATAATATATGTTGATTTTTTTATATATTTTATGTTTTTTGTATTATTTTCTCTAAATTATATTTTTTTATAAAAACAATTAAGACAAAAATTGAAAGGGCTTCAAATAATAAAGATATAATTGTACTTCTGATTAAAGAAGTTTTAATTATAGAGTTTATTAATGTTGAATAGAATTCAAGTAATACATGGTGAATAAAGGATATATAGATTATAGATTTGTTGATTTTTTTTAAAATAATTGAATAGGCTATTATTCTGTGCGATAAATACAAAAATGCCACCAGTGTTTTTGTAAAAAAAGACGAATTTTCCATTAAGTCAAATGTTTGAAATGTTGAAACCGCCAATACTGAAGACATAAGAAAAACAAAAAAAACAGTATAGTTTTTTATTTTTTTTTCATAACCTAAAATATTTTCAAAAATAAGGAGGAAAGCGTAGCTTAATAAAATATATAAAATACAATAAATTATAAAGTCAAGCATATTATATCACCGCTTTCCTATATTATATCTTTTTATATAGTCAAGAAAAGCAATTTTAAAAGGAGATAGCTTAAGTTTACTTATGGATGCTTTTTCATTGTTATCAAAAAATATTTCGGTGCTATTATGAGACACTATATGCTTAAAACTAACCAAATAAGTTCTGTGACTTCTGAAAAATTTATCTTCTGAAAGTGATTTTTCTATTTCAGACAATGTTTTCTTATATAGATAGTTATTGTCTGATGTTCTTATGTAACAATATTTATCTGAAGCTTCTATGTATATTATATCTCCTTCAGGTATTTTTTTTATTATGTCATCATCTTTAATTATAATATAATTACTATCGTCTTGACTGGATATAAAATCATTTAGTGCAGATGAAAGTTTAATGAAGTCAACAGGTTTCATTAGAAATCTAAAAGCATTTACTTTAAACACATCAAACACTATATGTGGAAAGCTTGTTAAAAATATTATTGTTGTTTTATTGTTTTTTTCTCTTAGTTTTGTTGCTGTTTCTAGGCCGTTTATTCCGTCCATTTGAAAATCCATAAAAATGATATCATATTCATTTTTACTTCTTAATAATTCATGTCCATTCGTGAAATCATCATAGAGAATAACAAGGCCATTTTCTTTTGAGTATTTATCAAGATGTATTTTTAAATCACGATGAAACACCATTTCGTCATCACATATTGCAATTTTCATATTAATGATAAGACTCCTTTCTTATATTTAAAAAACTGTTTACTCCATTTTAAAAACCATTCACTCGTTTATTGTAGATAAAAGATATTGTTTGAGATAATATATAGACATAGGATAAATAAACAAAAAGAGACAAAAAGAACGAAAAAAAGGAGATTAAAATCATGGTAATAATAGAAATATTAAAATGGATATATGGTTAATATAAATATTAAGTAATAATCTAATATTACATTAAATTATATTATATCATAATAACTGTAAAATTTCAAGTGAAATGAGTTTGAAAAATATAAAAAGGAGAAGGATTATGATAGAAGTAATGAATAATAAATACATAGGAATCAAAGAGGGAACAATTTTATATAACACAAAGGGTAATATAAATGTATTGGTTAGAAGAAAAGAAGAAAAAGAAAATTTATATAAAATGTTTAATATAAATGAAACAGGTAAAAAAATATTGGAGAATATAAATGGTAAAGAAAGAATAGAGGACTTTATAAAATGTTTTTGCTTAAAATATGAAATAGATTATTTAGAAAGTAGAGAATGGATATATAAATTTGTAGTGGAATTAATAAACAAAAAATCATTAGAAATCTCTGACGACCCTATTGTAGATAGTTTTTTGAAATATGAAGGTTCAGAAGATTATATAGCACCTATGCATGCTACAATTGAAATAACAGAAAAATGTAATTTAAAATGTAAACACTGTTACTTAGAAGCGGATATTCATAAAAAAGATATTATAACATATGATAATTATGAAAATCTAGTAAAAACTTTAGTTGAAAATAATGTAATTAATATAGAATTAACTGGTGGAGAAATTTTCATGCATCCAAGAGTATATGATATATTAAAATTATCTTTTGATAAATTTGCTATGGTTGGTATTTTAACTAATGGAACAATGCTATCTGATGAGGTATTAAATCTTTTAATTGAAAATAAGGATAGAACAATTGTAAATGTTTCAGTGGATCATGTAAATTCAGATTATCATGATGATTTCCGAGGAATGAATGGTGCTTGGAAATTATCTTGCGACAATATAAAAAAGATGTCCCAAAATGGGATAGTAGTTAGGGTTGCTTCTAGTATTACCAGAGATAACATGTGGTGTCTAGGAGAACTTGCAGAATTAGCATTATCTTTAGGTGCAAGAGTTTTTAGTTTCAACTTTGTAGAGGAATTTGGACGAGGTGTAAATTATAAAGGCACAGAAATGGAAAAATTAGATATCATTAAATATAATGATTATGTAAATAATATTATAAAAAAGTACAAGGAATTGATACCCATTATCAAGCAAGAGGATAGAATAAAGACAATAGAGACAGAAAATTGTGGTTCAGGAAGTAGATCTATTGTTATAGGTGCAAATGGTGATTTAAGACCATGTGCTTTGTCTCCAAAAGTAAAAATATTAGGAAATGTCTTTGAAGAGAAATTTTCGGATATATTTAAAAAAGATATTATAAAAAAAATATCAAATATATTACCACCACATATAAATAATGGATGTGACAATCAATGTAAATATCTTCTACATTGCCATGGGTGCTATATAAAGGGTTTTGAAAGAAATAAAATAGAAAACATGTGTTGTTCTTGGATCAAAAATAATAAATTAGAAGATATTTTTGATTTATTTAAGAGGTGATATGTTAATAATGGAGATGCAAAATAAAGTATATTTAAGAAAAATAGACAATATAAACATTGATCCTATATTTAGTGATTTTTATAGTTTTTTAAACAGAAGAGTTATTGAAAAAATTTTTTATGATAATTATATGTTGTGTTCCTGGATATTAAGATCTAACCTTAATAGCTTATATGATGTTTTTTATTGCAAAGGAACTGATAATTTGGATTTCTCATGTAAAAAAATATCTCAAATATTTTTTAACTATAACCATAAATTTATATATCCTAATTATAAGGAGTATAAAGAATATTATGAATTGAATATTAACAGGATTAATTTAAATAATCAAATATTAAAAAAAATATTGGGTTTTTATGATGCGAAAGTTTTAAGTGAATTTGAGTTTAATAAAAATATTGATTTTATACATGATCTGATGAAATTAAACTTCAGTTATATAGATGATAATAATTTAGTAAAGAATAAACTAAATAAAAATGTTTTTATAAATAAACTCGATAACTTAAATACAGGTGAATTTTCATTTATGGGATGTTATTTTGATTGTCATGAAGAAAAAAATTTAAAAAACCTTACAATATATAAAATGTTGGAAAAATACTATGGTATGGGAGAAAATGAAAGTATATATTATAAATATAGAATGAATGGTGATATATATGCAGCAAGTACTAGATATTTATTAGAAAATAATTTTATATATACAGGTGTTTTTTCAAGTTATAACGATGAATTATTTAATGATGTAATAAAACAAATATATGAGTTAGAGTTTGATGAGATTCAGTTAGATATAGTGAAGAAAAGATTTTTAGATGATTTATATTTTTCTTTTTTTCAATATGGTGAACAATTCACAATGTTTCCATATATATTTAATTTGAAAGAAAATATATCTTTTTTTAATCTAATTGATCAGGTTAATGATATAAAGATTTCTGATTTTTTACATATTAAAAACAAGAAAAAATACTTATTGAAGGTGGCGATTTG
>JAEXNS010000340.1 GCA_023439605.1 Bacillota bacterium
GCCAATGCGTTTTTGCTTTTTGGTCCTTCGTAGTTGATTGTTGGTAATTGATTCATAAAAAATCCTCCTAAAAATTATTAATGATTTGAATTATTAAAATTACGTTAATTTATATATTATGAAGTAAATATCATTTACTTTTAATATCATGTTATATTTTCTTTTATTTTTATTTCACAAGCTGTAAGTATTTTTTCGGGTGGTTTAACATCATTTACAATATAATCAAACAATGCATATATAGCCTTATACCCTTGTAAAAAAGGTTGTTGACATATAGTAGCTGTTATATTTCCTGCCTCAACATATTTTATGATGTCGTTTGTTTCATCACATGAAATTATGTTTATTTTTCGGCCTGTCTTAGCTACTGCTCTTACTACTCCACTTACCCCTGCTGAGGTAACATATATTAAATCGACATCCTCGTGTTTATTTAAAGTGTCTAGAGTTACAATATATGATGTAATATCATCATCATTGTTTTCTATAACGTCAATAATTTCAGCTGAATTACATCGTTCATTCATAACCGTTTTGAAACCTTCTATTCTTTGATTATGTCCTTTATTTTTTGAAGAACCTGTTACTATTAAAACTTTTGAACTTTTATTCATCATAAAGGAAGCTAATCCAGCTGCTGTTTTTCCACTTAAAAAATAATCACAACCTATATAAGCTAATCTTTCTGAATTTTCAATATCTGTATTAATAGTTACAACTGGCATGTTTTCAATAGTTAATTCTTTGATTTTTTTTGTAATAGACTTATCATCTATAGGCATTAATGCTAAACATTTTATGTCTTCACTGACTAATTCATCTATAGCTTTTATTTGATCTTCTAAATTATAACCCTTAATTTCATTGATCAAAACTTTTATACCATAATCAGCAAGTTCTTCTTCAGCTTTTTTTATGCCCTTTATAACATCTGTAAAAAACATATTACCAATTGAACAAAGTACAACACCAAACTTAGGCTGTTTTTTTCTTATTGCCAATGCTCGTCCTGCTCTGTTAGGAGAATAATTCAATTCCTTAGCCAAGGTTTTTATTCTCTTATCCACCTCAGGATCCACTCCACCTCGATTGTTTAACGAACGGTCTACAGTACCCCTAGAAACTCCTGCAAGTTCTGCTATTTGCTTTAATGTTACCATTGCTATTCACCTCTTCCGTGCTCGTGAACTTAATGTTATTATAATATATATTTTACCCTTTGTCAATAGTATTTTAATAATTTAATATAAAATTTCATCATAATTTTTCATCAATTATGTACAACAAAAGATACGAGCACATTTTAATTATACTTGTAATTTTTTGACTCATGCATCACATCACTGATACCTTGTTCTTCTAAGCTTTACAAAAAAAAATAAAATTATTTAATTATAAAGCACATAAATATATTCTTTGTTGTAATTATACTATATTTATACATATTAATCAATATCTTTTTAAAAAAACATATAAATATATTCATTTTATATAATATTTTATTTTAAAAATTATTGTATTAATCAAAAATTACTATTCAGTCAAATTTATAAGGCATAAATGTTTTACCAAAAGTTTAGGGTTATTGGAAAGCTAAATAGTAACGAACAAAATCACGTGAACAAAATCAACTAAACTTTTTATTTACTTATATAATCCATTATGATATAATTTAAATGGTTGCAATTCAGTCTATAAAAGTAAAACCGTCAACTTAAGAAAATTGCTGAGGCAATTTATGAGGCTCTGACTCAAACTCCGCTTCTTTTTCTATCGCAAAAAGAAGCGAAAAAGCTCTTAAAGCATAAGGATTTAGCTTTCTGCGGAAAGCGACTAATGGCGTTGCCCTTTGGAAACCTACGATTTTTTGAAAAAATCGAGCAAAACTTTAACTTTTTTTACCAAGTTGACTACATTGTCCAGTAATCCTGGACCTTCGGCAAAACATTTCTACACTATAGATATGGATGAACAGTAACTTTAAATGATATATTTGATTTGAATTTGTTTTATTTGTTATTTATAATCAACGTTATATTTATTATTTTTTGGAGGGAAAAATGAAACTTAAAAAAAAGCTTTTAAAAATAACATCACTTTTTTTAACCGTTGCTATAATAGGCACTTTCACAAATAATTTCAACAAGCCAGAGCAGGTTTTTGCAGCTGAAAAAGTAAATGTTTCTATTAACCCATTTAACAAATCCCCATTTAACGATGGTGTTTTTCAAGGCTGGGGTTCTAGCCTATGCTGGTGGGCAAATAGAATAGGGTATTCAGACACATTGTCCGAAAAAGCTGCAATAGCATTTTACAACAAAGATAAGGGTCTAGGCTTAAACATATCCCGATATAACATTGGTGGTGGCGATGACCCTACACATGACCATATAACAAGAACCGATTCCAACATGCCTGGTTTTATGTACTTTGATGAGACTACACAAAGTTACAAATACAACTGGAATGCCGACCATAATCAAATAAACGTCCTACAACATATATTAAAACAAGTTGATGAAGAACCTATTGTTGAAGCGTTTTCAAATTCACCACCATATTTTATGACAAACAGCGGTTGTACTTCTGGGGCAATTGATGCTAGTAAAAATAATTTAAAGGATAATATGTATCCTGATTTTGCAGAATATCTTGCAAATGTTTCATTACATTTTAAAAACAATCTAGGTATTAATTTTCAAAGCATTTCACCTATGAACGAGCCCTATACAAATTATTGGGGGGCTTACAGCAAAAAACAAGAAGGCTGTCATTTTGATCAAGGTACATCGCAATCAAATATGCTAGTCTATTTAGGAAGAGCTTTAGAGTCAAAAGGATTACAAGATATAATTATTTCAGGTACTGACGAAACTAGCATTGATACACAAATAAGTTCTTACAAAGCACTTGATTCAACTGCAAAAAGCTATGTAAAAAGAATAGATACACATACTTACAGTGGTTCAAAACGTTCCGAACTAAAACAACTGGCTCAAGATAACAACGTTAATTTGTGGATGTCAGAAGTTGACGGTGGTGGAACTGCAGGAACTAACTCTGGTGAAATGGGTGCAGGTCTATGGTTATCACAAAGAATTTTAGATGACATGAACGGAATGATGCCAACAGCATGGATTTTATGGCAACTTATTGACAATCATATTTCCACAGATGGATATGATGGAAAAAAAGATACCGGAATGCCAAACACAGATGGAGGTTATTGGGGTGTAGCTGTTGCAAATCATGATACCCAAGAAATAATTCTTACAAAAAAATATTATGCTTTCGGACAATTTACAAAGTACATTCGCCCTGGATATATTTTATTAAATTCATCCTCAAATACTCTAGTTGCATATGATAAAGCTAACAACAAACTTGTTATAGTGGCAACAAATACAACTGGTTCAGATTTAAACTATAACTTTGACTTATCTGCATTTGGTTCAGCAGGTACTTCAGTAGACGTAGTTAGAACTAGCGGAGATTTAAAAAACGGAGAAAACTGGGCAAAACTCCCCTCACTAACTCCATCTGAAACAAATTTTGAAGCAACATTAAAACCAAATTCAGTTACAACCTACATTGTTAATAATATTGGTGATAAAATTGTAACTTTAGATGAAGTTAAACTATCATCAACTATGATTTCAGGTTCTGCACCATGGAACAACACATCTAACGATGTTTCTAAATTAATAGATGGAAGTACAGCTACTTTTTTTGATGGTGTCGGTGATGGTTGGGCACAAATTGATCTAGGTAAAAATTACAATCTTCAGGCTTTAGGTTTTGCACCTCGTTCAGGGTATGAATACAGATGTGTAGATGCGTATATTTCAGTCTCTAAAGACGGGCAAAACTGGAGTAAGGTTTATACAGTTAATTACAAACCTTATGATGGAATAAATTATATTTATAAAAATAATTTTTCTGTTCCTATTGAAGAAGTAAGGTATATAAAATACAATGTTCCATCTGGGAAACCTACAAACCAGTATAACGGCGAAGATATCTATTGCTGTAACTTATCTGAGGCAATGAAGCTGTTTCAACAACTAGTACCGTTACTTCTCAAACAACAATTACGACAACAGCCTCTTCAACGACAACTAATACTTCAATTAATCAAATTATTTATGGAGATTTCAACAAAGATACAAAAGTTGATAATTCCGATTTAGTTTCTTTAAGTCAACATTTGATAGGTGAAAATCTTTTAACAGGAGATAGGCTATTGGCTGCTGACTTAACCTCTGACGGTTCTGTTGACGTTGCAGATTTGGCTTTATTAAAGCAATATATAATGGGCGATAAAGTAAAATTAGGCTAATAATAGTTTTAGGGCATATATCTTGATGTTAATGACTCGTAAAAAATCAAACAAACGCCAGTCCACTGAGGATTGGCGTTTGTTTGATTTTTAATTATAAATCTCTCTTCTATGGTTAATATTAAGCCATATATATAGGTCAAAGGTATTTTACCGAAGGTCCAGGGCGACTAGAAAGCTCGATCGACTCCGCAGAGTCGAAATCTATTCCATCTTACTTAGATTCATATAATGTATAAAAAGTAATTTAATTACTTAAAAGACGAGATTTTGACTTGATTTTTTGACGGCATTATTGTATAATTATACACATATCTTTGTTGAATTTTACGATTATAAATATAAATCATATGCAATTAAAATGTTACTATTTAACCTTAAATATAAAGAGCAGAGATATTTTACCGAAGGTCCAGGGCGACCGGAAAGCCCGGTCGACTCCGCAGAGTCGAAACCCTTGTAAAACCGTAAATTTTACATATGGCTGAATAGTAACCTTAAAACAATAGTGTTTATTTATAATAAATAGATATATTGTAGAAAAATCTCATTTGAACACGATGACTTTTGACTAAATAGTAACATTCGAGGTGAAAGAAAATGATATTTACCATAAAACATTTTGATACCTCCATTTTAAGATTTTCGGCAGAAAGTGGTGCTGAAATCAATATTAAAATTTTGTGGTATGACAATGATAAGAAGAATCTTTTTCCACTTGATTTTCCTGAAGTATCTTCTGCTGGAGTAGAATCATGGATAAAGCATCGCACAATTCCCAAAAATCGTGCATATGTTGATACTCTTTTGACTACTATGGGATTAAGTCAAAATCGACCTTTGGATATTATAAAGGTCTCAAAAGGTCTTTCACTTAACGATTGCTACTGGGTTACTGAAGAAGGTAATGATGAGACTTTTGACAAATACAACCTGTATGATAATCGCTTTAGTCGTGTTTTAGGACAAATTGCGTTTACAGGTTATGGAAGTAATCTGGCATCTATTATCTCTTCAAGTCCTGAATTCACTACAAACGGAATGCTTCCGAAATGTTGGCGTAGAGAAAGTGGAATTATTAAATTGTATAAGGGCGGAACAGAGGGTGCATCAAACACAGGTAACGAACCTTATTCAGAATTTTATGCATCACAAATAGCTTCTGCTCTTGATATAAATGCAATAAGTTATTCTCTTTCAAAATGGAAAGAAAAACTTTGTTCTGTATGCGATATTTTTACAAATAAAAAATTATCATTTATCCCTGTTGGTAGGATTGTCCGAACTGGTGGAATAAAAGCAGTAAGAAATTTCTACTCTTCATTTGGTGATGAATTTTCTAAAGCACTTAATGATATGATTTTACTTGATGCTTTGATATTTAACACAGACAGGCATTATGGTAACTTTGGATTTTTAGTAGACAGTAAAACGAATAAAATAATCGCTCCCGCTCCTCTATTTGATCATGGAAATTCACTTTTTAACTATGCTAGAAAAGATGCACTTGAAAATGAAAATACCATGCGGAAATATGCAAAAACTCTTTTACCTTTTGTTTATGATAGTTTTATTGATGAAGCTAAGTCAGTTATAACACATATG
>JAEXNS010000021.1 GCA_023439605.1 Bacillota bacterium
CGATAAGGTCAATAGAATTATCACTTATCATTTTAGTTCTTAATGTATCAGTAAATAGAATTTTCGCATTTTCTTCCTGGAAATATTTCCTATACTTCATTTATTCCTCCAACACACTAGCCTTTGAACTGCATTTTCTGACCCTTTGAGCCTGTAGCGTAAGTCCATGATAATCCAGTGCCAAAGCCACCAGACTTTAATTTACCACTACTTGTATACATTATACGATCAATGCATTCCTCAATGGAAAGTGTTTCAAATGAAACAAAAGCAAAATCACCGTTATGGATATTGATATTATGTCTATCAGTAGGAGGGCATAGTTTAAATTTAATCACTAAGATAGGAATACAGAGGTCATCTGGTCTTGATTCAGGAGAACCGGTTAATACCCATCTTACGAAATCTCTACTTATTGATGACATAAGTCGAGTTAGTTCATGTTTTTCATCTGCTGTGAAATTCTTAGCCGAACAATCAGCTTGATGCTTTTTGAGTAGATCTATTAATTGACGATCTGTAATTCCCATCTCATCACAAATTGTGGCAACATCAAATTCAGCTAAAGCTACTTTTCGAGCAGTAGATTGCTTACAACTTATTGGGAAATTCAATAGAAATGGAGGGTTATCGTTCGTGATAACTGTAGCAATAATATCTGTTTTGGAGTTTCCACCAGTATTACGATGAGGAATAATACTTGTTGCATCTATTCTATCGATACAATCCATATTTGTGAAGCCAAAACAACGCAAAAAACTATATAAAACGTTATGTTCTAATGTGTCAAATATTCCATTTTTTATATCATATAAATATTGGGAATCTCTAAGTACCCTTACACAGTATTCTTCATATACATCACCTAACTTATCATGAACAGCACCAAACGAATAATTGTACACACTATATTCCCTGTAAAGAGAATTTAATAAGTCACTCATAATAAAAACCTCCTACAAAATTTATTGTTCATACATATCTCCTTTGACCAAATAATTGAGGTCAACGTTTATAGCATTGCACATTTTTACAAATGTCACCAACGATGGCGTACGACGTCCGTTTTCAAAAGCACTAATAGTTTTTGTATTTACTCCAACTATTTCTGCCAATTTTTCTTGCGTACAGTATTTTTTTCTTTCAGAAGAAAATCGTTTCATAATTTGCATAATACTATCGTCCATATTTCACCCCAAAAAGATATTATCCGTATTATTTTATCATATTTACGTAGAGTATAACACTATCTATTAGATTTATATATTTCAAATCATAATAAATCATTCTCCCAACAACTACATTTCCTTTGTAGCTAAAATTGCAATATTAATATTACAGAGGTTTAAAATTTCTTATACTCAATTTCGTATGTTACTGATTGTAAAGAGAAGTTAACATAATGAAAAGCCTGTTCTTCGAAAGTTTGTAAGTACAGCTTCAATCAGCATATGACTTAATCAATCGACAGATTTTCGGTTTGTTCTCAGTATAGCTTTTAAATTTGTCTTTTAAAGCCATGTTATACTAATATGAAATAGAACCGTTGAAACAATTAAAATCTTTCTACGTAGGTTTCGTTGCTTTTTAAATACAAGATTCTTGAAAAGTCAAGGATACTATAAAATAAGTATCAATATTTTATATTATAAGTATAAATCAAAGCTATGTATAGTGCTTTAAATAATTTTATTTAAAGTAAAAATAGCTATAAATAAGAATCATAAATAGTTTGAAATGTCTTTAAAATATTATACCATTTTCCGAATCTTTTGATTATTTAACATTATTCTAACTCTTATAATAATTTTTCACAAATATATCCTCCATATAAATAATGATTCGAAAACTTTCATAACAAATATAACTTAGGAAATATTTCTTTTTGAGGCCGCTTTTACAATTAATGTATAAAAATAAATATTTCGGACAAACTTTCAACATTTCTATTGATTAATAGTTGAAAAACAATATATAATTAAAAAAACAAACTACATTTTTTAAGGACTTGATAAAAATGCACTTTAAAGATGCAAAAAATATATTATCGCCCAAGAACGGAATGAACATTTATCGTGGTTGCACTCATGGCTGCATTTATTGTGACTCTAGAAGTAAATGTTATAATATGTCCCATGATTTCGAAGATATTGAGGTAAAACAAAACGCTTTGATACTTCTAGAAGATACTTTAAAAAAGCGTCGAAATCCCTGTATGATTTCAACTGGTGCAATGACTGACCCTTACTTGCATGTTGAGGAGGAACTGAAATACACTCGAAAATCCTTAGAGATAATTTTAAAGTACAAGTTTGGAGTAAATCTGCTCACAAAATCATGTAGGATAAAAAGAGACTTTGATTTACTAGAGGCTATAAACAATAAAACTAAGTGTGTAGTTCAAATGACTTTAACAACTTATGATGAAAAACTTTGTAAAATAGTAGAGCCAAATGTTCACAGCTCCTATGAACGCTTTGAAGTTTTAAAATTATTACACCAGTTAAATATCCCTACAATAGTATGGCTTGGACCTATTTTACCATTTATAAATGATACTGAAGAAAACTTAAAAGGCCTATTAAATTACTGTCTAGAAGCAGGTGTAAAAGGCATTTTATGTTTTGGAATGGGACTAACCTTGCGGGAGGGTAATAGAGAATTTTATTATTCACATTTAGATAAACATTTTAAGGGTTTAAAAACAGCATATCAACAAAAATATGCAAATTCCTACGTTTTAACTAGCGATAACAATACCCCTTTAATGAAAATATTTACCGAATTTTGTCGCAAAAATAATATCCTATATAATACAAGGGATATTTTCAACTATTTAAATCAATTTGAATTAAAATCAGATTTCGAACAATTAAGTTTATTTAATTGTTAATTTTATTTATTTAATATATCATTTAATTAAAAGGTTGAATTTTTTGATTATTATTATTGAGTAATTTTTATTTTATAACCTTTAAATTATGTGATTTTAAATAAATTATGTTTATTTTAAAAAAACTATTGCATTAATACTAACAAAATGTTATCATAGAAGTAATTAATATTTTATATGATTTTATTTTAATTAATAAAATTAAGTGAGGAGAATATCATGAATTACGGTTACTTTAGCTTAGACACAAAAGAATACATTATAACAAATCCTGCAACACCTGCTCCATGGGCAAATTATTTAGGTTCACCTGAATATGGTGCGATAATATCCAATAATGCTGCAGGTTATAGCTTTGTAAAATCAGGTGCAAACGGAAGAATAACAAGATATAGATTTAATTCTAACATGGCTTTACCTGGTAGATATATTTACATAAAAGATAATGATTTAAACGACTATTGGTCAAATTCATGGCAACCTGTTGCAAAACCATTGGATAAATTCAAAAGTGAATGTGTTCATGGAACTGCATACACAATTATAAAATCAGAGTATGAAAAAATAAATTCCGAAACAACTTACTATGTGCCTTTAAACCAAACTTATGAAGTATGGAGAAGTAAAATAACAAACGATTCTGATAAAACCAGAAATCTTTCAGTTTTTGGATTTGTTGAGTTTACAAATGAAAACAACTATGAACAAGATCAAATAAATCTTCAATATACATTATTTATTTCTAGAACAAGTTTTGAAAACAACAAAATAATTCAACATATAAATGAAAACAGTGAACAAGATGAAACAGGATCTAACAATCAAGAAAGATTTTTTGGAATGACAGGTGCAAAAATAACCTCATACAATGGAAATTATGATGCTTTCATAGGTCCTTATCGTACTTTTTCAAATCCTATTGCTGTAGAAAACGGAAAATGTGATAACGCTATGAATTATAATTCAAATTCATGTGGTGCTTTACAATCTGACATAGTTTTAAATCCTGGTGAAACTGTTGAACTGATATATATATTGGGTCAAAAAAATGCAAAAAAAGCAGATGTAATAATAAATTCATACAATGATAAAACAAAAGTAGATAAAGAAATTGATGAGCTAAAAAATTATTGGCATACAAAATTAAATAAATTTCAAGTTAAAACACCAAGTCTTGAATTCAATAATATGCTAAATGTATGGAATTCCTATCAATGTTTTATAACATTTATTTGGTCTAGAGCTGCTTCTCTAATATATTGTGGACTTAGAAACGGTTATGGCTACAGAGACACAGTACAAGATATACAGGGAATTATTCACCTTGACCCAGAACTTGCAGCAGAAAAAATCAGATTTATGATTTCTGCACAAGTGGATAACGGTGCTGGATTACCTCTTGTAAAATTCAATCACAATGCTGGACATGAAGATACCCCTGATCAGGCTTCATACGTTCAAGCAACCGGACATCCTTCATACCGTGCTGACGATGCCCTATGGCTATTCCCTACCGTCTTAAAATACATAAGCGAAACAGGAAACACCTCTTTCCTAGATGAAGTTATAGTTTACGCAAACGGTGGAGAAGATACTGTTTACAACCATTTAAAACGTGCCATTGATTTCTCTATGAATAATTTAGGACTTAATAATATGCCTGCTGGATTACATGCGGATTGGAATGACTGTTTAAGATTGGGCAAAAAAGGCGAAAGCACCTTTGTTGCATTCCAACTTTACTATGCTATTAACACATTAATTGATATGGCAAAATCTAAAAATGATGACAAATATATAGATTATTTAAACGACATAAAATCAAATCTTGAAAAAGCCCTAGAAAAATGCTGGGATGAAGACCGATTTATTCGTGGTATACGTGAAGATGGAATTATAGTTGGTGCAAAAAAAGACCCTGAAGCAAATATGTGGTTAAATCCACAAAGCTGGGGAGTTATTTCTGGATTTTCATCAAAAGAACAAGCTGAAAAATCTATGGAGTCAGTATTCAATATACTAAATACTGATTATGGTGTAAAATTACTTGATCCACCATATGTTAAACATTATTTTGATGGTGCTTTAATGCATATTTTCAATCCTGACACAAAAGAAAATGGCGGCATATTCTCTCAATCACAAGGTTGGGCTATTTTGGCTGAAAGTTTACTCGGAAATGGTGATCGTGCATTTAAGTATTTCATGGAAAGTTCCCCTGCCGCTATGAACGATAACGCAGAAATACGTGTCATTGAACCATATGCACATGGCCAATTTACAGAATCCAAACGTTCACCATTTGAAGGACGTTCACATGTACACTGGCTTACAGGTACTGCTTCTACTGTAATGGTAGGATGTGTTGAAGGTATTTGTGGAATGAGACCAAATGCTGAAGGACTAGTTATTTCTCCATCAATTCCTTCTGAATGGGATGGGTTTGAAATGGAAAAAGAATTCCGTGGAAAAAGTTTATCTATAAAAGTTCAAAATCCAAGTCACGTTTCTAGTGGAGTAAAAGAAGTTACATTAAACGGTGAAAAACTTGAATCAAACTTTATAAATGCAAATTTATTAAAAGAAAAAAATGACATTAATGTTGTTTTGGGTGAATAATCATTAATAATTGTTCAGCATAGTGCACATAAACTGTCATTGTGCTGAACAAAGTTGTATTATTTTAAATAAATATATTTTAATTTAAAAAAACTATTGCTAGAAATCTGTCTTTGTAGTATAATAAATGTAACATCTATAATAAAAAGGAGTGAACCTTTTGAGTTTTAAGCAAAAACGTACAAAAAAGCGAAAAAATTTATTGGTTGTTTTAGGGTATATAATAATCCTTTCTTCAGTAATTGCTTGTTTTGTATCTATTGTAACAACTCAAGCCACTCTTTCAGAAAAAAGAAAAGAGCTTGAAGCATTAGAGCAAAAAAAATCAGAAATCAAAAACGAAAACAGTGAATATCAGCGTTTACTTGATAACAATGATATGAATTCATACATGGAAGCGTTAGCCATTGAGAACATGAATTACGCTTACCCAGATGAAATTAGATTTTATGATACATCAAGAAATTAAATTAGGAGGATTATTTTTTCTTTATGCAGCTTGAAATAGGAAAGATATACGAAGGACAAGTAAGAAACTTAACTAAATATGGTGCTTTTGTAGAGGTAAAAGAAGGTGATGAATCTTTAACTGGTATGGTTCATATTTCTGAAGTATCTACTACATTTGTAAATGAAATTACCGACCATTTAACAGAAAACCAACTAGTTAAAGTTAAAGTTCTAGGCGTTAACGAACAAGGTAAAATCAGCCTTTCAATAAAAAAGGCAATGATTGAAAGTGCTCCACAAGAGCAAAAACAACAATATAGACCCAGACCAGTTCAGCGTGAAAACAATCACTCTAACAACAATAATAACAACAGAAGCGGAAACTTCAACTCAAGACCTCCTCAGCCACCACAAGAGCTTACTTTTGAGGATATGCTTAGCCGTTTCAAACAAAGTAGTGAAGAAAAAATTTGTGATTTAAAACGCAATATAGATGGAAAACGTAGAAATACATCTAGAAAAAAATAATTTTTTACTAGATGTATCTAAAACAATCAAAACAAAAACAGCTATTCAATAAATGAGTAGCTGTTTTTTTGTTATTATTCAGCCTCTAAAGCTGAAGTTTGTAGTTTTGCAGCATCACAGCCAAATAAGATAATCATTAACTTAATTATTCTTAGCTATGGCATCATACACTTTATGAAATATTAGCTGATTTGGATAATATTTGTAGTCCGCAAATATTGAAATGCCGTCATGATAGAAATACTCCATAATTGCAGCTGCACAGCCAGCACTTCTGCTCTGACCGTATTCGCACTGACATATGATATCTTTGCCATCCGAATAAGCCTTCACAATGAACATTGCCATATCGTCAGCTTTGGGGAAATAAATATCGTAGGTAATTCCCTTGCTTTTAAGAACTTCAAGATCGAGATCCTCAAGCTCAATATAGAATACTGTGTCACATACTCCGCTGTAATCAACATGGGCATAGTCCTTATCGATACGCTTTATTTCCGGATCGTAAAAACTGATAACCGCCGTATTTTTTGGAAATGAGCCTTCTGCTATTATATGCTCGATTGCTTCTCTTGAATACACAGATACTTTCATTAAAAACCTCCATATACTATCAGAAATCTATTCTCAAATTTTAATTATTGCATAGTTCGTCAGCAATTTTAATAATTACATCATGAACTTCCAGTCGTTCCTTGTATTTCTGAGGAATTGCAACATAACCGATATATGCTCCCAAAATATTCCCACATACAGCACTCGTTGAATCACTGTCTCCGTTATGATTAACAGATGCTCTTAGAGCCATATCAAAGTTATTGGTATATTTTAAGGCACAGTAAACAGCTATTGCAAGCGTTTCCTCTGCTACCCAGCCTTCACCCAACTGATGAATTGCTGAAAGATCGTCCGTTTCTTTTCCTGAAAGTGCAACTGATTTCTGCATGATAGCAGTACAATCAGAAATATGTTCTGATTTTGGAAATAGCTTTTCCATTGCTGTGATAGAATCTGTAACAGCAGTTTTCAGGGGTATATCGCTTTCTGTAATTGTGCTTACTATATGCACCAATGCAGCCACAGGGATAAATCCGAGGTCATGACCGTGTGTCAAAGCGGCAGCTTCTGCACCTAGCATATCTGACAGCTCATATGATGCAGATTTTTCGGCAAAATACAAGCCGATAGAGCAACTCGCATAACA
>JAEXNS010000024.1 GCA_023439605.1 Bacillota bacterium
GTGCCTGTATATTTAATTAACGCTTCTTCAAGAATTTCTTTAGTGGCTAAATCAAGATGGTTTGTCGGTTCGTCTAAAATGAGTACATTTCCACGTTCTAACATCATTAAAGCGAAACATAACTTTGCTCTTTCGCCACCACTTACAACTGAAACCTTTTTAAAAACATTTTCACCTGTAAGTCTTACTTTACCTAAAAGACTTCTAATTTCTAAATCAGTCATAAGTGAATACCGTGAATGAATTTCTTCCATCAATGTGTTATCAGGATTTAAATTAGCACTTTCCTGTTCAAAATAAGAAATCTTCACATTTCCACCCCAAGACAACCTTCCGTTAAATGGATGTTTGTTTTGAATTATTTTTAAAAGTGTTGATTTACCTATTCCATTTTCACCAATAATAGCGACTTTATCTCCTCTTCTTATTTCAAAAGAAATGTTATCTTTTAAGACTTTTTTATTTTCACCTACCCCTACCGAAATATCTATATTTTTTACTTTTAATATTTCCGAATGAGGTTCTATAGTATAATTAAAATCTATTATGCTATTTTTATTTTTCAATATTGGTTTTTCTATTCGCTCCATTTTTTCTAGGGCTTTTACTCTACTTTTTGCACTTTTTGAAGTGGATGCTCTAACTAAATTTTTCGCCACATATTCTTCCATTTTAGCTATTTCTTTTTGTTGTAATTCATACTCTTTTTGTTGTCTGTTAACTGATTCTTCTTTTAAAATTAAATACTTACTATAATTGCCCTTATATCTTGTTATTTCTCCTCTTTCAATCTCGCAAATATTTGTAACTATCTTATCAAGAAAATATCTATCATGTGATACAATTAAAAGTGCACCCTTATAATCTTTTAAGTAATCCTCTAACCACAATACTGTTTTAAAATCCAAATGGTTTGTAGGTTCATCAAGTATAAGTAAATTTGGATTTTCAAGAAGAAGTTTTGCAATAGAGAGTCGAGTTTTCTCCCCTCCACTAAAACTAGTTATCTTTCTTTCAAACTTATTTTCGTCAAAACCCAATCCATTTAAAATTGTTTTTATTTTTACATTTATATTATATCCATCATTTGCTTCAAAATAAGACGATAATTTTGCATATTCATCGCTTAATTTATGAAACAAATCATTTTTTTCGGACATAAGCTTTTCAAGTTCTTTCATCCTATTTAGAGTATCAAATAAACTTGAAAAAACATTTTTCATTTCTGTTATAACCGTATTTTCATTTTCCAAATCATTTATTTGCTCTAAATATCCTATTGTAGTTTTACCAGAATACGAAATTATACCCTCATCATCTACCAGTTTATCAGGCAATTCTTTTCCTGTTAATATCTTCAATAGGGTTGTTTTTCCGCAACCATTTATTCCTATTAAACCTATTCTATCGTTTTCATCTATAGATAAGTTTATATTATTTAAAACTTGATTGCCGTTATAGTACTTATTTATTTTACTCATGCTTACCAGCATATTATTTCCCGCCATTCTATACTTATAAATATTTTATAGTTTTTTAAGTCAACAAAATTAATTATATCATAATTTCAAACTAAAATCAACAAAAGTTAATTTTTACAAATAGAACCCCACTCATAAAAGTGGGGTTCTATTTGTAAAGATTATTCTACTGGATTATAAACAGTACCTATAAATAAAGTAGAGTTGTTTCTGTCAGTTACATAATATATAAATGGTTTGTTTAAATCTAAATTAACTTTTAATTCTGGTTCTGGAGGCAAAGAAGTTGTAGCCATAGCAATCATTGTATATGCCGCAGCTGAACATCCTTCTTCATCTATTTTTAAAGTAGCTTCTTGAACTATATCCGATATATAAATATCAGGCAATACGCTTGTTTCTTTTAAAACATATCTGAAATCTGCTACTCTAGGAGTTATTGCATCTTGTATACCTAAATTACTTGCTGTTTCTAATAAATCAAATTTACTCTTTATATCATATTTAGGAACAGAATAAGTTACTTCGGCTGTCTTATATGCATCCTGATTTGAAAGAATACCTTTTAACATTTCTTGATCTTTTAAAATTTCCTCAACTGAAGAACTTTCACTTGGTAATACAAAAGTCATTTTATATCCTTTTTCCATTTCTAAGTATGCTTTTGTATAATTTTCATTTACAACTGCTTTTCCCTGTTTAATAAATTTTTTCATAAAATCAACTTCTACTGCTGAACCATCTTCTTTGTAGAAAGAATCTTTTTTTGTTTCAGTGAATTTTTGCACCCATTTATTCTCAAAATTTATTGTATTAACAAGTCTCAAAACCTCATCTGAAGTTGTTTTTACTTCTATATCTTTTATTTTTCCACCTGTATTTTCAGTAATCCAACTTGCAATTTTAGGTCCAGTAGCTTCATCACCAAAGTCCTCAGCAAAAGAAGAAGCATAGTAGTAATTTGCAAGATTATCTATAGTTTCTTGATTATAGACCATTCCATTTGTATTATTAAACCAAATAGAATTTGCAAATAAACAATATTCCCTGTCATTGTCTATATATGAACCTTTAAATATATTTGTGTTATTTTTTCTTAACATTTCTAAATCGGTTGCATGAAGTGCATTTAGTAGTTCTGTTTTTGTATTTCCGTTAGAAAATTCAGTAACTGCCGAAAGTGCCATATAGTAACTAATTGGCGAATAAACTGAATTCTTGCCCATTTGATCTTCAGTAAGTAAAACGTTAGATGTAGAAGAAGATACAAAGTCAACAAGTCCAGATACCTCTTCATTTATATAAGTTCCATTGCTATTTAAATTTTTTAGATCTGGATTAGCCAATGCAGTTTTTGAAGCAGAAACAGTTGCGTTAGGTTCATCCTTT
>JAEXNS010000066.1 GCA_023439605.1 Bacillota bacterium
TTACAATTCACCAAACGGGATAATGGTTTTAAACGAGGAACTCGAAATACAGCAAATTAATAAATCTGCTTGTGAAATAATTAATATAGATTATGATTTGAATTTGATAGGTTCACAAGTTGTTCAAATTTTAAATCCATCTGACTATGTTGTAGTTATGGAAACAGGTGAAAATATTTATAATAAAAAAGTTTATCTTGCGGAATATGAAAAGTATATTGAGGAAACTATTATATATGATAAGGAATATCATATAGTTATGAGTATAATGAGAAATATAACGTATGATATCAACTATAAAACTCAAAAAGAAGAATTGTGTAAAAATACTATTGAAATTGCAGATGCGGTTATAGAGAAGCAAATGAGAATAGCACAAGAGATAGCATCTTTACTAGGAGAAACAGTTGCGGAAACAAAAGTAGCATTAAGTAATTTGAAAGGAAAGTTGATAGATGAATAATCATTGTATCGATGTAGGTTACTATAGTCTTAATAAGCATAGTGAACAGATATGTGGAGATCATATAGAGGTTATAAATCAAGATGAAAATTCTATGGTTATGGTACTGGCAGATGGATTGGGAAGTGGTGTAAAAGCTAACATCCTCTCCACACTTACTTCTAAAATTATATCAACAATGATGGCAAATAAAATGACAATAGAAGAATGTGTTGAAACTATTGCCTCTACACTACCTGTATGTAACATAAGGGGTATAGCGTATTCTACATTTACAATTATTAAAATCATAAATTTAAACGAAGCAGAAATTATTCAATATGATAATCCTCATGTTATAATGCTTAGAAACGGGTTAAACTATGAATATGACAAATCGGTATCTAAAATAAATGGCAAAAAAATATATAGGTCTAAAATAAAATTAAAGTTAAATGATATATTTATTTTGTTTAGTGATGGGGCTATATATGCAGGTGTTGGAAGAAATTATAACTTTGGGTGGAATAGAGAAAATATTATTAAGTACATAGAAGAATTATATAAAGAGGATTATTCTGCGAAAGTTATTTCAACCATTATAATAGATGAATGCGATAGACTTTATGGAATGAATCCTGGAGATGATACAACAGTAGGTGCAATAAAAATAAGAAAAAGAAAACCTGTAAATTTACTGATAGGACCACCAAATAATCCTAAGGATTTAAGGAAAATGCTCTCTTTGTTTTTTTCAAAAGAGGGAAAGCATATAGTTTGTGGAGGGACTACATCTAATTTGGTCTCAGGATTTTTAAAAAGCCCTTTGTTAGCAAGTACTGATTATGTTGACCATGAAATTCCACCTATTGCAATTATAGATGGTGTTGACTTGGTAACGGAAGGGGTAATTACAATAAATAGGGTGTTATTATATGCGAAAAATTACCTGCAAAACAACGAATTATATTATGATTGGAGCGTAAAAAATGATGGAGCTTCATTAATATCAAAATTACTTTTTCAGGAATCTACAGATATAAATTTTTATGTTGGATGTGCTATTAACCCTGCACATCAAAATCCCCAATTACCTATAAATTTTAGTATAAAGATGAGATTAGTAGATGAGCTTGCAGACTGCCTAAGGGAAATGGGTAAAATTATAAAAGTAAGTTATTTTTAAAAATGAGGTAATGATATGAAGAAGTTTGACACAAAAGTACAATATTTAAAATATAAAGTTTTACGAGAGGTTGCTAAGTATGGTTTTGAAGATAATTTGGGAAATTGTTATACAGATATACCCAAGCATATCGTAAAAGGTAATAAATCAAAAATGCGTTGTTGTATATACAAAGAAAGAGCCATTGTAATAGAAAGAATAAAAATTGCAATGGGCGGTGACGTTGAAAATAAAAATGTAATAGAAGTAATTGATATAGCTTGTGATGAATGCCCTGTAAGTGGGTATTCTGTTAGTGAAGCTTGCAGAGGATGCATTGCTCATAGATGCGAAAGTGTTTGTCCGAGAAACGCTATATTTTTTGATAAATATCAAAAAGCATATATAGATAAATCAAAATGTGTAGAATGTGGAAAATGTGCGAACGTTTGTCCATATAGTGCTATTGTAGACCATAAAAGGCCATGTGAAAAAGCTTGCAAAGTAAACGCAATAAGTATAAGTAAAAATGAATATGCAGAAATAGATAATGACAAATGTATATCTTGTGGCTCATGTGTATATCAATGCCCTTTTGGTGCTATAACAGATAAATCGTTTATATTAAATGTTGTTAAAATGTTGAAAAATAGCGATAATAATAAAAAGTATAAAGTTTATGCAGTTGTAGCACCATCCGTTTCAAGTCAATTTACGTATGCAAAATTAGGACAAGTTGTAAAAGGAATAAAAAACCTAGGCTTTCATACTGTTATAGAAGCTGCACTAGGTGCGGATATGGTTGCAAATGAAGAATCAAAAGAGCTGGTCGAAAAAGGCTTTTTGACTAGTTCTTGTTGTCCAGCTTTTGTAGATTACATAGAAAAAAATCAACCTATGTTAACAAAGGATATTTCTCACAACCCATCTCCAATGGTGGCTATAGGAAAATATATAAAGAAAATAGATAAAACGGCAAAAGTCATTTTTATAGGACCTTGCACAGCGAAAAAAATGGAATTTCAAAAGGAGGGAATATCAAACTACATAGATAGTGTTTTAACATTTGAAGAGTTACAAGCTTTGATTGATAGTAAGAACATAGATTTGGCTACATTAGAAGAAGAATACTTAGAAAATGCATCTTATTATGGTAGAATTTTTGCTAGAAGTGGAGGTTTGGCCGATGCAGTAAAACAAGCTTTAAAAGAAAATAATCTTGAAAAATTTGAATATAACCCTATATCATGTAATGGCATAGAGGAATGTAAAATGGTACTCTTAAAAGCTTCTAAAAAAATTATAAATAATAACTTTATTGAAGGTATGGCGTGTAAAGGTGGCTGTATTGGGGGGGCAGGGTGTTTGACACATGAGGCTAAAGATAAAAACGAAGTTGATAAATATGGCGAAGAAGCTTTTGAAAAAGATATAAAAGGCGCTTTAAGTGTTTTGGTGGATTATTTGTGATAATTTAAAAAAGGTGATACTAAGTTTCTTTATACATATAGCATTATTTATAATACGGATAAAAGTTCATCTTTTGTATTAAAAAAATCATAGAATGTATAAAAGAAAATATTGATGAATTTAAGCAAATATCCCCAAAATGTATTAATAATACAAATAAAAAAGACTAATTCTATAATTATATTTAATTTTAAATAAAAAAAACTTGGATTATATTTTATTATTAGGGTATTAGTTGACGTCCATAAATTAGTAAATCAATATAAAAAAGAAAAAACCTAATAAAAAATTATTTTATTAGGTTTGTTTAAGTTTTAAATTGTTTTATTAGTATTATTTCAGAAATGTTGACATTTATATAATTAATGATATAATTTATAAAGAAGATCAAAGGTGATTTACATTTTTTTAAGTGTGGATCACTATTTTTTTATGTTCCAAAGATGTAACATAAATAACAATTATTTTTGTGAAAGAGGTATTAATATGGCTATTAATAATGGTGATTGTGCATTTATGCTTATAAGTACAGCATTGGTTTTTATTATGACACCAGCACTTGCATTTTTTTATGGTGGTATGGTTAGAAGAAAAAATATACTAAACACTATCCTATCATGTTTCTTTATATGTGGAGTAGCATCTGTTATGTGGGTGGCATTTGGTTATTCACTATCTTTTTCCGGCGATCATATGGGTATAATAGGCGGTTTTAAAAATATTTTCTTTAATGGAGTAGGTGGTTCGCCAAATGAACTTTATGCAGCTACAATTCCAGAAAATCTTTTTGCATCATTTCAAATGATGTTTGCAATAATAACACCAGCTCTTATATGCGGAGCGTTGAGTGAAAGAATGAAATTTTCAGCTTTGTTTATATTTATTATTCTTTGGTCTATTATAGTTTACTATCCTTTAGCACATATGGTTTGGGGAGACGGTGGATTTTTAAGAAATTTAGGTGCAATTGACTTTGCAGGAGGAAATGTTGTTCATATTAGTTCCGGAGTATCTGGATTAGTGGCGTGT
>JAEXNS010000243.1 GCA_023439605.1 Bacillota bacterium
ATGCAAATCAAGAACGTGCAGCATATGCTGTAGGAAAAATGTTTGAAATGGGCACACTTACACCTGAAGAGTATACAAAAGCAATAAATGAAAAAGTGCTAGTAACAAATATGGATGAATTTAAAAAGACCTTTTTAAACCCCAAAAAAATAAATGACTCAAAAGATGATTTTAAGAATCCTGAAATAACATCTTATGCTGTAGATGCTGCTTTATATGAGTTTTGTGATTATATAATGGAGACAACAGCTATTGACAATATGGACGATGCACTTAAAAAATTCAATCAAGGTGGATATAAGTTATATCTTACTGTTGATAATGATCTTCAAAGTTATTTGGAAGATAAATATTCAAATTGGGATAATTTCTTTTATGAAACAAATGACAATAACGAACAAATTCAATCTTCCTTTATTGTAATGAATTATAATGGTGAAATCTTAGGTGTTGTTGGTGGTATAGGTCAAAAAGATCAGTCACTATCTTCTAATCGTGCTGTACAAAATGTTTTTTCAAGACAGCCTGGTTCTACAATAAAACCTATAACCACTTATGGGTATGCTTTAGAAAACGATCTGATTACTTGGTCAACATATTTTACCGATACACCAATTTTTGAGGATGAGGAAGGAAAACTTTGGCCTACTAACTATACAAATGATTATTGGAATGGAAGTTTTACAGTTGCTGATTTTATAAAATTCTCAAGAAACACTTTGCCTGCTCAAATATGTCAAAATTACGGACTAGAAAATATTTTTAATTTTGCAACTAAAAATCTACATGTAAACCTAAAAGATCTATATACAACATCGGACGGAAGAGTAATTTCTGATAAAGAATATGCACCTTTAAGTGTAGGTGCTTTATCTCAAGGACTTACCGTTGAAAATTTAGCTAATGCATATATGCCATATGGAAATGGCGGTTTATATTACAAATCTCATATTATAGATAAAATAGTAAGTGCAAACAATGGTGAAATTATAATTGATAATTCAAAGCAAGAGCCAGAACAAGCTGTTTCTCCAGATACGGCATTTATTATGAATCGTCTTCTAAATGAAGTAACAAAAACAGGTACTGCTTCTGGTTTAGATGATTTCCTTACCAACAAAAACTTAGTCGGTAAAACTGGAACATCCGAAAACTGGAACGACTTAACTTTTGTAGGTCTTACTGAAGACTTTGTAAGTGCTATTTGGCTAGGCTATGATTATAACGGTTCTATTCCAGAAAACATCTCTTCTGCAACTGTTTGGAAGAAAATATTTGCTGAATATGCAAATAACTTTGAATCAGATGCAAAATATCCTGAATCCGAAAATGTTATTACTGCAAAATACTGTACAAAAACAGGCTTAATTGCATCGTCTAGTTGTCCAAATAAGTCTAGGGAATATGGTTACTATAAAGAATCAACTGCAGCATACTGCAATCATTAAAAATAAGGAGTTTATATGTCTAATAAATACAGATTAGTTTGCCCTTGTCATTTTGGACTTGAAAGTATTTTAAGTTACGAAATAAAAAAAATAGGTGGAGAAAATATAGTCAACGACAATGGTAGAGTATCATTTGATGGGGATGAAACTATCATAGCTAGAGCAAATATAAATTTATATACTGCTGAGCGAGTTCTCATAGAACTTGATGAGTTTTATGCTTATTCATTTGAAGAGTTATTTCAAGGGGTAAGAAAACTTCCACTTGAAAATTTCATAGGAAAATCAGATGCTTTCCCTGTAAAAGGATTTTCTTTGAATTCAAAATTATTTAGCGTTAGAGATTGTCAATCAATAATTAAAAAGGCAGCTGTAGAAAGACTAAAAGAAAAATACTCTGTTCATTGGCTAGAAGAAACCGGACCCGTATATCAACTTCAATTTGGAATTATGAAAGATTTAGTTTCTATTTATCTTGATACTAGTGGCGCTGGCCTACATAAAAGAGGATATAGACAAAACTCATCTAATGCTGCTCCAATAAAAGAAACTCTCGCCGCTGGAATCGTTGATCTTGCTAGAGTAAGAGAGAATAGCCAAGTATGTGACCCTTTTTGTGGCAGTGGAACATTTTTAATTGAATCCGCATTAAAAGCTTTAAATATAGCACCAGGCTTAAACAGAAGATTTTCCTCAGATAAATGGCGATTTATTGACAAAAGAGTGTGGGATGAAGAAAAAACTAACGCAATAGCAAATGTTCGAAAAACATCTTCTTTTTCTGCAATTGGTTTTGATATATCTCCCGAATGCGTTGATCTAACACAAGAAAATATTAGAAAAGCTGGTGTTTCTTCTAAAATAAAAATTGAAAAAGCTGATGTACATGATTTTAAAAATATAAATGATTATATAGTTTTTTCAAATCCACCATATGGTGAGAGACTGCTAGAAAAAGCTGAGGCTGAGAACTTATACAGTGTTATGGGAGAAAAGTTTTTAAAATGTAATAACAAATACTATATAATATCTCCTCATGAACAATTTGAACAGTTATTTGGTAAATCAGCTGATAAAAGACGTAAATTATACAATGGAATGATTAAATGCCAACTTTATATGTATTATAAGTAATTTTATGTTATTATTAAGTGTTACTATTTAGACACTAAAGGTAAAGTTTACGATTTTACACGAGTTTCGACTCTGCGGAGTCGACCGGGCTTTCCGATCGCCCTGGACCTTAGGTAAAACATCTTTGCATTATACATATGGCTGAATAGTAACTATTAAGCCGAATTTACGATTTTATAAGAATTTTGACTCTGTGAAGGCGACCTGGGAGAGCATTTCCTGTCGCCCTATATATTCCTTTCTCTATCTATACCTTTCACATATGATTGAATTGTAATAATTACATATTTATATAAAATAAAAAAATATCAGACCAAACGCATGAGTTACAAAAAAGAAACAAAGGGTATATACAAAAAATAGAATAAGTGGTATAATAGAAAAAAACAAAAAGGGGAAAAGAAAAATGGAAGAATTAATGGAGATGTTAGAGTGC
>JAEXNS010000277.1 GCA_023439605.1 Bacillota bacterium
CAGACCAAACGCATGAGTTACAAAAAAGAAACAAAGGGTATATACAAAAAATAGAATAAGTGGTATAATAGAAAAAAACAAAAAGGGGAAAAGAAAAATGGAAGAATTAATGGAGATGTTAGAGTGCATAGAAGATACAAGACAGAAAAGTAAAGTAAGATATCCGATAAAAGAGATAGTATTAATAGTATTTAGTTGTACATTATCAAATGTAGATGACTGGGAGGACATGGAGATGTGGGCTAAACACTATATAAACTTATTAAGAGAATATCTAGAATTTAAGAATGGAATACCATCGCATGATACAATACAAAGAGTAATGGGAATGATAGACCCAGAATATATACAGAAAGCATACACAAAATGGACATCAATGCTAGAAGCAAATGAAAAGGATAAGTTCAAAAAAATAGTTGCTATTGACGGAAAAACAATGCGTGGAAACAAGCAAAACGGAAGTAAACCAAACCATATAATAACAGCATGGAGTAGAGAAGATGGATATAGTCTAGGACAAAAAACAGTAGAAGAAAAGAGTAATGAAATAAAAGCAATTCCAGAACTTATAGAGAAAATAAGTATAAAGAATGCAGTTGTAACAATAGATGCAATGGGAACACAAAAAGCAATAGCAGAGAAAATAAAAAGCAAAAGAGGAGAATATGTTTTAGCAGTTAAAGAAAATCAAAAAATACTTTTTGAAGAAATATCTTTGTATTTTCAAGATGCAGATCATTTAAATAAAATGAAAGAAAAAGGTAATTATGTTCGTACATCTGAAAAAAACCATGGTTCTGCAGATGTTAGGGAATATTATCAGACTAACAACATAAATTGGATAACAAATAAAGAAAAGTGGACTGGAATAAAAAGCATAGGAGTAGTAATTCGTTCATATAAAGGAGTTTCTGAAAAAAGATATTATATAACTAGTTTAACACCAGAAATAGAGCTTTTTTCAAGAGCTGTTAGAGGGCATTGGTCTATAGAGTCGATGCATTGGCAGCTTGATGTTACATTTAAAGAGGATAATAATCATACACTAAATAAAATTGCAGCAGAAAATCAAAATATTATTAGAAAATGGTGTCTCACTGCACTTAAACAAGCTGTTTTTATGAATGGAAAAGTTAAATCCATGAGGCAAAAACGAATGATCGTTTCATTTAGCCCCATTAAATACCTTGATTACGTTCTTTCTTTATAAAAGGTTACAAATTAGTTACAAAATCCGCTTTTCAGTATAATGAAAATATTCATGCGTATGGTCTGAAAAAAATATAAATAACTATTGTAAAAACTTTTGTTCATATGTTATAATTATATTATATATTATTCTAAAATAACAGTATTCTATTTTAGAATACTGTATAATATGATATTTGCAAAATTTAATATCTAAAGATTATTAAAACTATTTTATTATTTATAAAATCATGGAGGTAAAATAATGTCTAACTCCAAAAAAAATATTGGGCTGTTTATAAGTCAATTGGACAACGACTTTTCTTTTGCGGTTTGCAAGGGTGCTGTAACAGCTGCAAAAGAAAAAAATGCAAATCTTATTATTTTTCCTGGAAGATATATAAACGCTGAATATAGCGACCCTAAAACAACAGAATTTTGGTATCACTATAATACGATATTTAGTTATGCAAATAGTAAAAACCTTGATTATTTGTTGGTTTTGGCGGGTCCTATAGGTAACACTGTTTCAAATGAAGTAATGAAAAACTTTTTAAATCAGTACGAAAACTTACCTATAATAACCATATCTTCAGATATAGATGGTTACAATTCAATTAAATATGATAATCAAAAAGGTTTTTATGAAGGTATCACTCATATAGTTAAACATCATAAACGAAAAAAAATAGGTTTTGTTAGTGGTCCTTTAACAAATGAAGAAGCCGTTGAAAGATTTGATGTTTACAAAAAAGTTTTAGAAGAAAATAATATTCCTTACGATGAGAAGAGAGTTGTTTATGGTAATTTTTCCGAATATTGTCGTGAAATAATCTCATCTCTAATTGATAATAATCCTGATTTAGATGCTGTTTGTTTTGCAAACGATCAAATGGCAATAGGAGGATATAAGGTTTTTGCTGAGAAAGGTATAAATATAGGAACTGATGTATCTGTAATGGGATTTGACGATTCACCAGATGCAGCAAGCTTAATCCCTCGTTTAACTACTGTAAGTGCAGATGCAGTTGAATTAGGCTATAAAGCGGTAGATTTATGCTTTAGCAAAAAGGATTTCAATAAAGTTGAAAAAGTTCTTATTGGTTCTGATCTAATAATAAGAGATTCTTGTGGATGTAAAAAATATACTTTAGAAGATATTTGTACATCTCATTGCTATAAAGATAAGATTTTAGACCAATCATCTAACATTATATCTAATGGAAGGTTTGAATCATATTTATTTGAAAATTTTAGTACTACTGTTTATTTTGGTAGCATAAGAAAAATTTTTGATGATTTTATTTCTTTAATATTATCTTTAAACGAAGATGAAAAAGATGATATGGTCATTTACGAAAATATTCACAAGAAATTTAACAATCTTTTTTCAACAAACATTTTAAAATACATTCCATATGATAAAGTATTCAATGTAATTGATTTTTGTTACTGCGTAGCAATTCAACGTATAAAAGATAATAGTAAAAAAATAAATTTGAGTTTTTTGTTTTTACAATTTTATAGAGAAATAGCAACATCAAACATATCATCTAACAACAAAAGTATTGATAATATTGAAGAATTAAATTATAGAATAGCTAAAATTTCTCAAGAAATTTTAGCATATAATACTGATGTTGAAAAATGTTTTCAAGCTGCAATGGATACTTTTATAGAACTCCATAACCACAGTAGCTACATATATTTATTTAAAGAACCTATTTCACATGCACCAAACTTAAAATGGATTTCTCCAAAGCATGTTCTTTTAAAAGCATACCATAACAAAGACGAAAAGTTTACAATTCCTTATGATGAACAAGAGATATCTATTAACAATATATACAAAAACAAGTTTATCCCTAAAGATAGGTCTTGTACACTTATCATTTCTCCTCTTTTTTCAAACGAAGAACAGTATGGAATTTTTATATCTGAAATGGATATGGAATACTTCTATTTTTATTCTTCACTTACTATTCAATTGAGCAATTCTTTAAAAATAATTAATTTATTAAATAAACAAGCTACAATACAAAATAAACTTCAATTAACGTTAAAACAAATTAAGGAAACAAATGTATTATTAGATCAAATATCTAAATCAGATGAGCTTACAAAAATATATAATAGACGTGGATTTTTTGAGGCAACTCAATCAATAATAAAAGATGAATCAAACCATGGAAAAGATGCTATTATAGTATTTGCGGATATGGATAATTTAAAAATCATAAACGATGTTTATGGCCATGAAGATGGAGATTTTTCATTAATACAAATTGCAAATATTTTAAAAGATTCTTTCCGCTCTACGGATATAATAGGCCGTATAGG
>JAEXNS010000285.1 GCA_023439605.1 Bacillota bacterium
CTCCACAACCTGCACAAGCACCGGAGAATTCGAGCAATGGTTGTTTAAATTGAGAACCTTTAACTGTTGTAGGTTTAAACTTCTCAAGAACTTCTGGTTTTTCATCTATTTTTTCCAAATATTTAAATGGCTCTTGTTGTGATAATTGGGAATCTAATGGTTTCATAACAAGTGCCTTGTTTTTAGCTGGACAAATATTTGCACATGACCCACAACCAGCACAATCTAGAGGAGAAATAGTTAGAGAGAATTTTAGATTATTTAAAGCTGGTTTAAAGTCAACTACTTTTGTACCTTCAGGTGCATTTGTAGCTTCTTCTTCTGTTAAAGCAAATGGACGAATTACAGCATGAGGACAAACATAAGAACATTGATTACATTGAATACAATTTTCTGGTTGCCATTCTGGAACGTTTATTGCAATACCACGTTTTTCAAAAGCAGCTGAACCTTGTGGGAATGTACCGTCAGCCATGTCTTCAAAAGTTGAAACAGGAAGTAAATCACCCTTTTGAGCATTACAAGGAATTTGAATGTTATTAACAAAGTCTGTTAAAGTTTTGTTACTTCCAGTCGCATTTTCCATACCCATTTGAGTATCGCCAGCATTTGCCCACTCAGCAGGAATTTTAATTTCAACTATATGATTACAGCCAGCGTCAATAGCATCATGATTCATTTTTACTATTGCATCACCTTTACTAGCATATGAAGCTGTTGCTGCATCTTTCATATACTTGATAGCATCTTCAATAGGAATAATATTTGCAAGTTTAAAGAAAGCAGATTGAAGGATAGTGTTAATTCTGCTACCCAAGCCTATTTCTTCTCCTATTTTTACACCATCTATTGTATAGAATTTAACATTGTTTGTAGCCAAATATCTTTTAACTTGGCCTGGAAGATGCTTTTCTAGAGCTTCCATATCCCAAATTGTATTTAATAAGAAAGTACCACCTGGTTTAATATCTGAAACCATATCATATTTGTCAATGTATGATTGATTATGACATGCAACAAAATCAGCTCTGTTAACTAAATATGTAGATTTAATTGGAGATGTACCAAATCTTAAGTGTGATACTGTAACACCACCAGATTTTTTTGAGTCATAAGCAAAATATGCTTGTGCATACATGTCTGTGTGATCACCAATGATTTTGATAGAGTTTTTATTTGCACCAACAGTACCGTCAGCACCTAATCCCCAGAATTTACAAGCAGTTGTACCTACAGCAGCTGTATCTAGAGTTTCACCAGCTGGAAGTGATAAATAAGTAACGTCATCTGTGATACCTATTGTAAATCTTGCTTTTGCATCTGATTTACCAACAACATTTTCATATACAGCTTTAACTTGAGCTGGAGTTGTATCTTTAGAACCTAAACCATATCTTCCACTAAAGATTTTTAAACCGTCAAATTTTGTGCCTTTTAATGAAGCTACAACATCTAAGTATAATGGTTCTCCCAATGAACCTGGTTCTTTTGTTCTATCTAAAACAGTAATTTGTTTTGCTGAATCTGGAATAGCTTCAACTAGTTTGTCTGCACAGAAAGGTCTATATAGTCTTACTTTTACTAAACCATATTTTCCACCTTGAGCATTTAAGAAATCTATAGTTTCTTCAATTGTATCATTTATTGAACCCATAGCTATGATAACATGTTCTGCATCTGGTGCACCATAGTAGTTGAATAATTTATAGTCTGTGCCGATTATAGAGTTAACTTTATTCATGTACTCTTCTACAATAGCAGGCAAAGCATCATAATACTTGTTACAAGCTTCACGTGCTTGGAAGAATATATCTGGGTTTTGTGCTGTTCCTCTTAATACAGGATGTTCTGGATTTAAAGCTCTTTCTCTAAACGCTTGAGCTGCATCCATATCTATCATTCCAGCAAGAGTTTCTTTATCCCAAACTTCGATTTTTTGAATTTCGTGTGAAGTACGGAAACCATCAAAGAAGTGTAAAAATGGAACTCTGCCTTTTATTGCAGTTAAATGTGCAACAGCACCTAAATCCATTACTTCTTGAGGATTTGTAGAAGCAAGCATTGCATAACCTGTTTGACGACAAGCATATACGTCAGAATGATCTCCAAAAATGTTTAATGCATGTGAAGCCACACAACGAGCTGAAACGTGAATTACGGAAGGTAATAATTCTCCAGCCATTTTGTACATATTTGGTATCATTAAAAGTAACCCTTGTGAAGCTGTATATGTTGTTGTTAAAGCACCAGCAGATAAAGAGCCATGTACTGTACCAGCAGCACCAGCTTCAGATTGCATTTCTGTTACTTTAACAGGTTGTCCAAATATATTTGTTTGTCCTTTCGCAGACCATTGGTCTGTTACTTCTGCCATAACGGAAGAAGGTGTGATAGGGTAAATAGCGGCAACGTCTGTAAATGGATATGAGACCCAAGCAGCAGCGTTATTACCGTCCATTGTTTTCATTTTTCTAGACATTGATAATAATCCTCCTAATATAATAAATGTGCGTTATGATATTTACACATAAACGTCAACTATTATAATATCATAAGTCATATTGTTTGTAAAGAGGGTTAATGTAAAAAACGAGTATAAATTGACGAAAAAATAACAAGAACTTAATAAAATTATTTTCAGATGTATTTTTTTGTTGTTTTTTAATGATTTAACTAATTTATAGATATAAATATTGGTTATTTATCTAAAAAAAATTAATAATCAAAAAATATCAAAAATAAGTGTTGACGTTTTCGTTTTTTTATATTATAATAATAACAGTGTTAAGTTAATATTTTTTATTAAGGTTAACACTCGTTTTGTTGTCTCCTTTCTTTTGTTCTACACATATTTATTTATCTCTTTTTATTTTTGAAGCAGAGCACCGTTTGCTCTGCTTTTTTTCGTCTATTTATTGGGGTATTATTCCGTTTTTGAAAGAAAATATAATTAGTTGTGTTCTATCAGATGTTTCTGTTAATGAAAGCATTTTAGATATTCTATTTTTTATTGTTCCCTCCGAATAATTTATGCTTTCCGCTATTTCTGCGTTATTTTTCCCTTTGGAGATAAGTTTGAGTATTGATAAATCTATTGAGTCTAATCCCAAACTTTGAACTCTTGATTTTAAACTTGTAGTATTAACACTCTTGCTACCTGTATTATTTAATAAAATGTTTTTTAAAGAATTATTTATAACAAAAAAATTATTATATATACACTTTATTAAGTTTATCACCATATCCGGCTCTGTATCTTTAGAAAGATAGCCATCTGCACCATTACTAAAAGACAAATGCATTTCTGCTTCATTTTTTAAGTTTGTTAAAATAACTACTTTTATTGATTTTAAATGTTTTTTAATATAATTTAAAGTTTTTATACCTGTTTTATTTGAAATGTTTAAATCCAACAATAAAATATCTGGCTTATTTTTTTGGCAAATATCAATTATACCCTCATTTGTATTTGCTTTTCCAACTACAGTAAAAGTATCCTCTTGCTCTAGCATAGTTGCTAGCATACTACTGTATAATTTATATTCATCTGCAATAACTATACTTATCATATTACCCTCCTTAACTGATTACTTTTTATTAAAAATAATTTATTACATATAATTTTATCATTTCGTTTCAACTAAAACAAGTATAAAAAAATCGAGTAGGAGGGAAAATTAAATAATTCCCC
>JAEXNS010000343.1 GCA_023439605.1 Bacillota bacterium
GTCGAAACTCCTGTAAAATTGCAAACTTTATATTTTGTGGCTAAATAGCAACAAAATATCATCAATTTTTAAAGGTTTTATCAATACTTTAAATTCATTTTAGTATTACTATTCAACCATATGTGCAAGATGTAGAGAAAGTCCAAGGTGAAAGAAAAACATAGTCTACTACAGATTCGAAGCTCCTAAAAAAACTGAATAATAACATTAATACAGTTCACGGACACAATATATTATAATTCATTTGTTGGAATATTTAATAAAAGAATTTGTTAAAAGGGTTGAATTTTCAGCTTTTTATTGTTATAATATTAGTAAATAGTAATGATATTATAGTATATTTACTATTAAAAAAAATTTAATTTATAAAGGAGAATTTTTGTGAATTTAATAAAAAAGAAAATACTCACTTCTGTATTGGCTTTTAGCGTGGCTTTTACTGGCATGTCTAACTATACTCAAGATTTCAATTCTCAAGGTGACAAAAATGTTAATGCCGCTACAACACCAAAATATAACTATGCAGAAGCATTACAAAAATCATTGTTTTTCTACGAAGTTCAGCAGGCAGGTCCACTACCTGAATGGAACAGAGTTTCTTGGCGTGCGGATGCTACCATGAAAGATGAACTCTTAGGCGGCTGGTATGATGCCGGAGACCATATGAAATTCACTTTACCTATGGCATATTCAGCTACAATGATGGCTTGGGGGCTTTATGAATATAGCGATGGAGTTGAAGCAATAGGTGAAAAACAAAATTATGTAAATAATCTTGAGTTTGTACTAGACTATCTTAAATCATGTGATTTAGGAACAGAAGTTATCTACCAAATAGGTGATGGTGGGGCTGATCACAAATGGTGGGGACCTGTTGAAATTTACGATTTCAAGGTAACGGAAAGACCTTTTTATTCATCCAAATCCTCTGCAGTAGCTGCTGAAGTCGCTGCATCTTTAGCAGCAGGATATCTTGCCTTAAACGGTGGCAGTGTAAACTCCTCAAAACTTGATGGATATTTAAAAACTGCAAAAAACTGCTTTAGTATAGCAGAAAAATCATTAAGTGATTCTGGATATGTTTGTGAATACTACAAATCAAGTCATTTTTATGATGAGCTTTTTTGGGCTGCAAACTGGCTTTATATGGCTACAAAAGACAAGTCATATCTTGATAAGGCCACTGCTTTTATTGATAATTTAGGACGTGAGAGTCAGTCTACAGAGCTTACATACACATGGGGGCACTGTTGGGATGACGTTACTCAAGGCGGACTTTTACTCTATGCTATAAATACTGGTGACGAATTTTATAAAACACGTGTAGGTAAACATCTTGATTATTGGACTGTGGGTAGTGGTGGAAAACAAGTAAGTTATACACCAGATGGCCTTGCATGGTTATTTAACTGGGGTGCTCTTAGACATGCTACAACAACTGCATTTTTAGCAGAAGTTGCTTCTGATAGACTTTTCTCTAATGATACAACATTATACACAAGATATACAGATTTTGCAGAAAGCCAGCTTAATTATGCATTAGGAGACAATGCTTTAAATATGAGTTATGTTGTAGGTTTTGGAGATAAATATCCTCAACACTATCATCATAGAACTGCACATGCTTCATGGAATGATTTATGGCAAGAAGGTGGGACTGATAAACCTCATAGACATGTTTTATATGGTGCTCTTGTTGGAGGACCTAGCAAAGACGGAAAATACACAGATGTAATTTCTTCTTATGAATATAGTGAAGTTGCAACTGACTATAACGCTGGCTATACTGCTCTTCTATGCAAAATGGTTGATAGATATGGTGGAAAAACACTTTCTGACTTCCCAGAAGCTCAAATAAAAGCTGAATTTATAGCAGATCAAAAAATACCTCAGAATAAAGAGTTCTATATGGAAGCTTGTATAAATCAATCAAGTAGTGAATATTCAGAAATCAAGGCACAAGCTACAAATCATTCTGCTTTCCCCGCAAGAATTATTAATAATTTATCCTATAGATATTTTGTTGATTTAACCGAAGTATTTGATGCAGGATATAAAGCCGAAGATATAAAAGTAACTATCGGTTATGATGAACATAAAGGTACACAAATTTCTCAATTAAAACAATTTAAAGGGAATATTTATTATACTGAAATTCTATATGTAGACGGTTCTTTAATTCGTCCTTCTGGACAATCAGAACATCAAGCTGAATTACAATTTAGAATTGCTATGCCTGCTGGTACAAAAGTTTGGGATCCTACAAATGACCCTTCCTACGAAGGATTATTACAAGGAAATACAAATATAAAAGCTACAGACAAGTTAACTATGTATGATAATGGAAGATTAATATACGGAGTTGAACCTGATGGCACTGTACCTGGTACAGAACCAGTAACAACAACAGTCACAACAACTACTACCACTTCTTCTACTACTACCACTTCTTCTACAACAACAACTACTACTTCTTCAACTACACCACAAGCCGTATTAATATATGGTGATTTAAATTCAAGTGGTAAAGTTGATAACTCTGATTTAGTTGCTTTAAGTCAACATCTAGTTAACGACAAACTATTAGCAGGGCAACAATTAAAAGCAGCAGATGTTACTTTAGATGGAATTGTGGATGTAGCTGACTTGGCACTATTAAAGCAATTTATAATGGGCGATTTGGTTAAATTAGGAAAATAATATTTTAAATAATACCGTTTTAAAAACGGTATTATTTTTTTGTATATATCTATGCGTTATTATTCAGCCGTATGTTTAAGGAAAAGATATTTTACCGAAGGTCCAGGGCGACCGGAAAGCCCGGTCGACTCCGCAGAGTCGAAACTACTATAAAATCGCAAACTTTACCTTTAGAGGCTGAATAGTAATCATTTGTAGCAAAATTACAATCACTCTCTTATATTTTCATTTACATATTTCAAATTAAATGTTATTATAATATAGGTTAAAGCATAAGAGTTTTATATATTATTTAGCAAGGGATGAGAAAGATTGGGTAAAGAAAGAAGAAAATTAAAATTACACTTGCAACTATTTTTATCAACACTATATTTAAGTTCTGTAACTTTTGGTGGCGGATATGTAATAATTTCTTTTATGAAAAAAATTTTTGTTGAAAAACATAATTGGCTTACAGAGGATGAAATGTTGGATATCACAACGCTTGCACAAAGTTCACCCGGTTCCATTGCAATAAACGCCTCTGTTTTAGTAGGCTATAAAATGGCTGGAATTACTGGTGCTTTTGTCACTGTTTTAGGAACAGTTGCTCCACCTCTGTTTATAATTTCTTTTATTTCAATTATATATTCAAAATTTTCTCAAAACGAAAATGTAAAATTTGTTTTAAAAGGAATGAACGCTGGTGTTTCTGCTGTAATAATAGATGTTTCCACTTCTATGTTTAAAAAAATCAAAAAAAGTTTTTTTTCATATATAATTTTTTTCTCTTCCTTTTTATTGGTTTTTTTATTAAATATAGATGTAAAAATAATAATAATCTCTTCTATAATTTTGGGGTTAGCTCGATTTTTTATTTTTAAAAAAAATAATGAAAGGAATTTAAAATGATTTTTCTCCAATTATTTTATTCGTTTTTTTTAATAGGTATTTTTACACTTGGTGGTGGTTATGCTTCATTATCACTTATTCAAGAGCAAATTGTAGAAAAAAACAACTGGCTTACATCTTCTGAATATGTAGACTTAATCGCCATATCTCAAATGACTCCTGGTCCCATAGCTTTGAATGCGGCTACATTTGTAGGACAAAAAACCGCTGGATTTGCAGGCTCTATTGCCGCTACTGTCGGATATATCACTCCCTCGTTTATTATAGTGATAACTTTAGCTTACCTTATCAAAAAATCAAAAAATAAAGATGCACTAGATATTATGCTTGATACCTTAAGGCCTTCTGTTACTGCACTAATAATGATCTCCGGATTTGGAATGGCTTTTACCTCTATATTAAATATTTCTTTTGAGATATTAGAAATAATAAAAATAAAAAGTATTGATATTGTTTCATTACTTATTTTTACTCTTTCGTTTTTTTTAATAAAAAAATTCAAACTAAACCCTATATATATAATAATTTTTTCTGGAATTTTAGGGGTAATTTTGTATAAGATATTCAAATAAAAGCCCCAAAAGAAAGTGTTTTATAAAATCACTTTATCTTTTGGGGTTATTTTTATTTTTTACTATTCAGTCATATTTGTAAGTCAAATATTTTTTACAGAATGTCCAGGGTGGCCAGAAAGCCCGATCGACTCGGCAGAATCGAAACTCTTGCAAAAACTTAGAGGATGAATAGTAAACCAGTATGAGCGAAAAGCCAATCACCTCTACAAAATCGTAAATTTTTATTTAAAATTTAACAACTATTTCTTTATAAAGACCTATATACAAATCAGCTGAAACTCCCCAACTGAAATCTTCACTCATCGCCTGTTTTATACATTTTTCCCATTTTGACTTAGACTCATATAATTCATAAGCTCTTTTGCAAGTATACAGCATATCATGTGCATTATAAGATTTAAATGTAAATCCATTTCCGTTCTTATCCGAACAATCTCTTACAGTATCTCTTAATCCGCCTGTTTCTCTTACTATTGGAATTGTACCATATCTCATAGCAATCATTTGTGCAAGGCCACATGGTTCGCTTTTTGAAGGCATTAAAAACATATCTACTCCAGAATAAATTCTTCTAGCCAATTCAGGAATAAATCCAATGGTTACACTTACTTTATCCGGATATCTATTTGACATTTCCACAAAAAAATCTTCATAAATTTTTTCACCACTACCTAAAACAGCAAACTTAAATCCGTGTTCTACCATTTCCTCGAATATATGTTTTATCAAATCAAGACCCTTGTGTGAAACAAATCTAGTTACAATTCCTATTAAAGGTTCATCTCCTTCTTGTAACTTTAATTCTGATAATAGATTATTTTTACATTCTAGTTTTCCAGATAAATCATTTATAGAATAATTCACAGAAATAAGCTTGTCAGTTTCAGGATTGTTAAATTCATAATCAATTCCATTTAAAAAGCCACATAATTTAAACTGCTTGTTTACAAGAATTCTATCAAGCCCATGTGAATACCAAGGATCAAGTATTTCCCATGCATAACTAGGGCTAACGGTTGTAACCTTATCTGCTATTTCAATTGCACTCTTCATAAGATTTACACAGTCATCATAAATTAGTAGGTCAGAGTGATATAATGGTATTCCCATAAGTTCATTTATAACTTCTATGCCAAATTTACCTTGATACTGTATATTATGTATTGTGAACACATGCTTAATGTTATCATAGCCTTGCTGAAACTTATAAAAAACATGATAATAAGCTGGTATTAAAGCAGCCTGCCAGTCATTTGTATGTATAATGTCTGGTTTAAAGTCAATATATCTTAACATTTCTAAAACTGCTCTGCAGAAAAAAACAAAACGCTCACAATCATCGTAAAATCCATATAAACCATCTCTACCAAAATAATATTCATTGTCAATAAAATAATATGTAACTCCATTACATATTGAAGTAAATATACCGCAATACTGTTTTCGCCAAGCTACATCAACAGTAAAATTAGCTATACAAGTTAAAGTAGTTCTCATTTGAGGTTTTATATTTTTATATAGAGGTAAGACAACCCTACAATCACAACCTTTTTGATTTAGAGCAACTGGCAAAGAACCAGCAACGTCTGCCAAACCTCCCGAAGCAATGTAAGGCAAAGCTTCACTAGCTACATATAGTATATTCAATTTTATCATCCTCTCAATATATCGTTTTTTACATATATGTTACAATTTAACCGAGACATATATATTTTATAGCAGTTTTATTTTTATAAAATAAAACTGCTAATTTTAATATTATATTATAGCATATGAGCAAACTTTCCTATATACACAGGGTAAGTTTTTGAACCCATTAATATTCTTTCGTTTCCTATTATAACTTTCTTATCTGTTATAACCGAATCAATAATACAATTTATATCTATTTTGGTGTCTTGCATCAAAATGCAATTTTTAACTGTAGATCCTTTTCCTACTTTTACCCCTCTGAACAACACAGAATTTTCTACGTTACCATCTATTATGCAACCATCTGCAATCAATGAATTTTTTACATTTGCCTGAACCCCAAACTTAACTGGTCCATTATCTTTAACCTTAGTATATATGGGAAAATTTTTCAAGAATAAATTTGTTCTATTTTCAAAGTTCAATAACTCCATGTTTGCTTCGTAAAAATGAGCCATACTACTTATTTTTGAAAAATAACCTTTATGTTGATATCCAACTATTTTATACTCATTTTTCTTTCCTTGTAATATATCTTTTTCAAAACTGAATAAGCTTCTACTTACAGATTCTCTAACTATTTTTCTTAAAAAAGCCTTTGAAACGACAAACATGTTTAAACTTAGCTTAACTTCTCCGGACATATGAGGATTTAATAAAACATCAGTTACTCTATTTTCTTCATCAACTTCAATTATAGTAGAATAAATTTTTTCGTCTCCACCCATGATATAATTTGCATAAACCGCTGTTATATCTGCTCCACTTTTAATATGTGACTTTACAACTGGTCTAAAGTCAATTGTTGTAGCAACGTCGCAATCAGACATAACAACATAGTCAGCAGATGAATGCTCTACAAAATTCCAAATCCCATCCAAAGCTTCTAGTCTACCTCTATAAATACCACTACCCACATGACTAAATGGTGGTAGCAAATGAAGTCCGCCATTTTTTCTAGCCAAATCCCACTCTCTACCTGAACCAATATGATCAAGCAATGATTGATAATTTGATTTAGTAATTACTCCAACTTCAGGAATTCCTGAATTGGCGAAATTTGATAAAGGAAAATCTATAAGTCTATACCTACCTCCGAACATGACAGAACCCATAGTTCTTTCTTTAGTTAATTCAGGCACGGCTGCATCATGCATGTTTGCAAAAACCAAGCCTAAAACATCGTTGTTTATACCCATTTTCCTTCACCTCTCTATCTGATATCAGGGACCATTTCTTTTGGTTTTACAACTGTACTTTCTTCTATAGTAACATTATGACCAATTACAGAAATTCCCCATTCATCTTTATTTTCAGTTTCTTCAGGTGAAGCACCTATTACTGCACCAGAATTTATAATTGAGTTTTCACCAATTATTGAATATTCTATTACTGCACCAGATTTTATAGTTGCACCTGGCATTATAACGCTATATTTTACTGTTGCATCTTTTTCAATAGTTACACCCTCAAAAACAACAGAAAAATCCACACTTCCATCTATATAACATCCCTCTGACATAAGTGTATTTTCAACTGTTGCATTTTCACCTATGTATTGTGGAGGCATAATAGGATTTCTTGAATATATTTTCCATTCAGGATCATATAAATCT
>JAEXNS010000014.1 GCA_023439605.1 Bacillota bacterium
TTTAAAAAAACGAAAAATTCAATAAGCAATGTAAATACTTCGTATATTTTATCACAGGAAAAATTATACGAAGTACAGTTTGATGTTGTATTATATGACCAAGTTGATGAGGCAGAACTTGATGAAATGTGGAGTTTTGTACAGAACAAAGGTAATCAGAGATGGCTTTGGCTTGCTATTAATCATGATACAGGAGACATTCTTGCATATACATTTGGGAAGAGAAAAGATGATGTTTTCAAAGAATTCAAAAAGCTATTAGAACCTTTTGGTATTACTATGTTTTATTCTGATGCTTTTGGCGGTTATCAGCGTAATTTAGAATCTGATAACCATATAATTGGTAAACGCAATACTCAAACTATTGAAAGAAAAAATCTTACTCTTAGGATAAGAATTAAAAGACTAACCCGTAAATCTATTTGCTTATCTAAATCAAAAGAAATGCATGATATTGTTATCGGGTTGGTTATAAATATTTTAGAATTTGGTTGAATGGTAGATTTGTTCCAACAACAGCTGTGATATATAACTGTTATTTTGAAAAAAAGACAAAACAAACCCGAAGAAGAAAAATTGATAAAGAGAAATTAAAACTGGCTATAGAGGAGAAACCAGATGCATATCTAAGGGAAATCGCCGAAAATTCAATTGTTCAGAACAAGCTGTTTTCTATGCCTTAAAAAGAATGAATATAACCTATAAAAAAAACATTCACATATTCGGAAAAATCAGAAATAAAAAGGGCTGAATATGTGGAAAAACTAAATTTAATAGATAAAGAAAAACGTGTTTACGTGGATGAAAGCGGAATAAATAAATTTTACCAGCGTGAACACGCTATAGCTTTGCGTGGAATTAAAGTAGAAGATACAAAAAGAGGACGTAAGTTTGAAAGAATCAATGTTATAGGTGGATTATGCAATGGAGAATATATAGGAATAAAATGCTATAAGAATACAACGAATTCTATCTTTTTTGAGGATTGGTTCCAAAATACCCTTATACCTAATTTACCTGAAAATGGTACTGTAATAATGGATAATGCAAGTTTTCATAGAAAAAAATACTCAATGAAATAGCTGAAAAATTTAATATTAAAATGTTATTTTTACCACCATATTCGCCAGATTTTAATCTTATAGAGAAATCATGGGGTAATTTAAAAAGAAATTTGTGTGATAGTTTGAAGTCATTTCAAACTATTTCAGACGCTGTTTATAGCTATTTTGGTGTTAAAGAAAATTAAATTAAAGCACTATATCAACTAAAATCATGCCCTTACGCTCAGCAAATTCCTTGCATTCACGAAGCTGACCGTCAATACTTTCTTCACGCTGATTATCGCATGAATATCTTGCATAAATTACTGCTTTCATTGAAATTCCTCCGTTCTAAATTTTATTTTATGATTTCTTTATTCTTAGTTTAACACAAACGCTTTAGTTTGTCAACGCTTTAAAGCGTTAAATTTAATCCATTTGACCACCCCATAATCTTATAAAACGTGTATATTTTGTCGATTATATTAAAATAAATGTGTAAATATATGCTGTATAATCATATAAAAATGTGTAAATACTATTGATTATATAAAAAATAAATGGTATACTATAATTTATAGGAAGTGATATTAATGAATCGTAATGCAATAAATAAACTTGTCGAGTGGAAAAACAGTGATGACCGTAAACCACTCGTTCTTAAAGGTGCAAGACAAGTCGGCAAAACCTGGCTTATGAAAGAGTTTGGTAAAAATTATTATGAGGATACATTTTATTTCAACTTTGATGAAGAGGATGAACTCAAATCAATCTTTGAAACTAACAAAGACCCTTATCGTATTGTTGAACTTCTTGGACTTATCAAAGGAAAAAAGATAATCCCCAAAAAACATTTGATTATTTTTGATGAAGTTCAAGAGTGCTCAGCTGCACTTAATTGCTTGAAATACTTTTGTGAAAAAGCAAATGAATATCATATAATTTCAGCAGGAAGCCTGCTTGGTACCCTTTTAGCTCAACCAAAATCATATCCTGTAGGTAAGGTAAATCTTATAAATATAAGTCCAATGACTTATGATGAATTTCTTGAAGCAACGGATAAAGGATTGTTCAAATATTACAATTCGATTCAAAAAGGACAGCATATTGAAACGATTTTTCATAATAAACTGCTTGAAGCATACAGTTATTACCTGATTATTGGCGGAATGCCTGAATGTGTTTCAACATGGATAAAAACTAAAGACCCTGCTAAAGTTAATACGGTTCAACATGAACTTGTCGAGCTTTATGAAAATGATTTTTCAAAGCATAATGGTAAAGTCAACAGTGGTCGTATCTTGCTTGTATTTCGAAGTATTGTAACTCAGCTGGCAAAGGATAATGAAAAGTTTATTTATGGATGTGTCAAAGAAGGTGCAAGGGCAAGAGAATTTGAAGAAGCTATTGAATGGCTTGTGTCTGCTGGTATGGTGCTTAGAATTTATAATGTAAGCAAACCTGAACATCCTCTTGCAGCTTTTGAACAGCTTAATCACTTTAAATTATTTATGTTCGATGTGGGGCTTTTAAAGCACATGGCGGGAGTAAGCAATGAAGCTATTTTACTAAAAGCTGATTATCAGTTTAAAGGACCTCTTACTGAAAATTATGTTTTACAGCAAATCAAAAATATTTATGATACAAAGCCAAAATACTTTTCTCCAACCGCCACAAGCGAAATTGATTTTATTATTCAGGATGGAATGAATATTATTCCTGTTGAAGTTAAAGCTGGTGAAAGCACATCATCTGCAAGCTTTAAAGAATACATCAAAAAATTCAAACCAGAAAAAGCAGTTAGAATTTCTAAGCTTGGATATGAC
>JAEXNS010000019.1 GCA_023439605.1 Bacillota bacterium
AATCTACAAAGTGCTGACGTTACAAATGATGGAAAAGTTGATGTTGCAGACTTAGCATTAATGAAACAATTTATCATGGGTGACTACGTAGTTCTAGGAAAAAGATAATCTTTCTCAAAAATTAAATAAATTAAAAAAATAACTACTGATTTTCAGTAGTTATTTTTGAATTATAGAATATTCGGTTAAGCACTTTATTATGAAGTCGTGAAATGAAATTATTATGAAGTTATACTAAGTTACCTGTGCAAAAATGTAAGGTGTGGTTTATTAATGTAAAGGAGTATTGATATGGGATTTAAAAAACAAAGTTTTCTAACAAAAGTAATTTCATGTACGATGGTGCTGGTGATGATAAATGCGTTACCATCACCTGTAAATGCCGTTACAACAAGTTCGACAACAAAACAAGGAGGAAGCATACAACTAGTATCTTCAGAGTCATTAAAGAATGCTTTTAGCAGTTTCTTCGAAGTTGGTACATCAGTAAGTCCAAATGAATTAAGTTCAGGTGCTTCATTTTTCAAAAAACAATTTAGCAATATAACTCCTGAAAACGAATTGAAGCCAGATTCACTTCTTGACCAAAGTGCATGCCAACAAAAAGGAAATAACGTTAATACACAGATATCTTTAAGTCGTGCAAGTCAAACTCTAAAATTTTGTGAAGATAACGGAATTGCGTTAAGAGGACATACATTTGTATGGTATAACCAAACACCAGATTGGTTTTTTAGAGAAAACTTTAATAGTAGTGGGGATTATGTTTCAACAATTATAATGAATCAACGTCTTGAAAGTTTCATAAAGAATACTTTCGATGCATTAAAAACACAATACCCTAAATTAAACATATACGCATATGATGTTTGTAATGAACTATTCTTAAATGATGGTGGAGGACTACGTTCTTCAAATAACTCAAACTGGACAAAAATTTATGGTGATGACACATTTGTAATCAAAGCTTTTGAATATGCAAGAAAATATGCTCCAACAGGATGTAAACTATTCATAAATGATTACAACGAATATATACCTGCAAAAACAAATGATATTTACAATATAGCTATGAAACTAAAAGGAAAAGGACTTATTGATGGTATCGGTATGCAGTCGCATCTTGATGTAAGTTATCCAAGTGCTCAAGTGTTTAAGATAGCACTTGAAAAATTCTTAAGTACAGGACTTGAGGTTCAGATAACAGAACTTGATATTGCATATGACAATACAGGGGATGAAATGGCACAGACTAAATTATTTGCTGATGTATTTAGCATTTATTTAGAAAATAAAGATAAGGTTAGTTCGGTTACAGTTTGGGGGAAATATGGGAGCAGACTGAGCTGGGCGACTGAAAAAAACCCAACGCTGTTCAATTCTGACTACTCACCTAGGCAAGCTTACTTTGAAGTAATAAAAGTTGCTGAAAGTGCGATACAACTAGAAACAACCCAAGCAACTACATTACCAGTCACTGCCTATGGTGATATAAGTGGAGATGGTAAAATTACTAATTCAGACTTGATAAATATGGGCCAGTATTTAATAGGAGATATTCAGCTATCAGAAACGCAGTTTCACAATGCAGATGTTACAAATGATGGGAAAGTTGATATTGCAGACTTAGCATTAACTAAACAATTTATCATGGGTGCTCATGTAGTCCTAGGAAAAGAATAAACTTTTTAGAAAATCAAATAAATCAAAATTAGCTACTGATATTCAGTAGCTAATTTTGTGAATAATATTTATACTAAAATGAATTTAAAATATTTATAAAACTCTTGAGATTTTACTAGATTTTTTTACTATGCAGATATATGTATATGGCGTAAATATTTTACCGAAGGTTCAGGGCGACCAGAAAGCACAGTCGTCTCCGCAGAGTCAAAACCCTTGCAAAACTGTAAATCTTTCCTTTTGAGGCTGAATAGTAACGATTTCTTGAAAATATTAGATGTCAAAAGACATGAACCCTGTATATAAAGATTTTTAATTATTTAAACGATTCTATTTCACGTTAGCATTAATGGAGAATCATTGGAAAATATTTTTGTAAAATTAAGGATATAAATCAAAAACATGTGTGCGTGAAACATTTGTGCTCAAAAAATTAGATTTCTTTATGTTAAAAACATAGTATAACATATAAATATATTATATGTTATACACAAAAATGATTTTTTTGTGTTTTTTACATAACACCTTCATTAATATATTGACAAACTATATAATGTGATGTATAATGTATTTATAAATTGTATTAAAGTATAAAGAAAAAGTCTTACAAACATCTTTGGAAAATTTAACATTGTAAATGAAAATACTACATTATATTGAATTTTGTATATTTTTTTCGTTTAATGTATATTTTTAGCACGTTAACGAGAATTAAGTGCTCGAGCACGCTAGACAGAGATGGCGAAATCAGACTAAATACTTATGCAATAAGAGAAGATGGATTTTATTAATTTATATAAGGAGGGTTTTTTCATGAATTTGAAAGGCAAATTCAGCAAATTCCTTGGTGTTATAACTGCTACAGTTATGGGCATCACGATGCTTCCACCAGTATCATTAACTTCATTCGCAGCATCTCCCGGTGACAAACTTAGTGTTG
>JAEXNS010000084.1 GCA_023439605.1 Bacillota bacterium
ACTAATGCCTTGGACGATATGAAAACACCTTGTTGAAAATGTAAAATTCAACAAGGTGTTTTGTTTTTCAAGGTGTAGGTTATTTTACGGATACAAAGAAAGAGAATATTATAAATGGAAATTTGAAGAGAAAAATAAAGATAAAAAGGATTAAAAAAACGTTACTATTTATCTACTAAAAATAAAGTTTAGGGTTTTGAAAGGGTTATTATGGAGAAAAATAAAATAATTTTATATGAGACTGCTGACACTACAGTTAAATTAGATGTAAATACAGATGGTAATACAGTGTGGCTTAACAGATCACAGCTTGCGGAACTTTTTGATCGTGATGTAAAAACTATCGGTAAACATGTCAACAATGCTTTAAAATTTGTATAAATAATTCTATTTCCACTCCTTCATCAAAATCTATACAAAGAATAATTGGAAATGTACAAATATATATATAAAATGATATTGTAATAATTAATAAGTTATCCCCTCCACATACTTCTTTACAGTTCGACCATCCTATTTTATTGGATATATTCAGGGATTTTATTTAAATAATATTCTGTTACTTTTCCTCCACATGCGTAATGCGGATATATAAAGAATGTACAAGGCGATTTGAAACCTTGGTCAGCTCCACGAAGTTAAGATTGCTTCCAAATTATCGGAGTATCTTTTGACAGATTAACAATAACGTTTATTTTAAAAATTAATTTTCTCAATTATAATAATAAAAAACAGGCTGAAATAAAATTCAACCTGTTTTTTATTATTATATATTTTTTATATTAACCAAAATATCTTTTCAAAAGACCTTGGAAAGCACAACCATGACGTGCTTCGTCTTTTGCCATTTCATGAACTGTATCATGTATAGCATCAAGATTTTTTTCTTTTGCAAGAGTTGCAAGTTTCTTTTTGCCTTCACAAGCACCATTTTCAGCCATAACTCTTAATTCTAAATTTTTCTTAGTAGAATCGGTTATAACATCTCCTAGTAACTCTGCAAATTTTGCAGCATGTTCTGCCTCTTCCCATGCAGCCTTTTCATAATATAAACCTATTTCAGGATATCCTTCTCTATGTGCTACTCTTGCCATAGCTAAATACATACCAACTTCTGTACACTCTCCCATGAAGTTTAGGTTTAATCCGTCTATGATTTCTTGATCAACACCCTTAGCTACTCCAACTACATGTTGATCAGCCCATGAGAGTCCACCTTCTGTTTTTGCTTCGTTAAACTTTGAAGCAGGTGCTTTACATTGTGGACATGCCTCTGGTGCTGAATCTCCTTCATGAACATAACCGCAAATTGAACAAACAAACTTTTTCATAATTTACCTCCAAGATATTTATATTTAATTTTTTAATCATCTATATGATGTAATATTAGTATACCATAAAGGTATAGTTTTTGTCAACAAATTAATAAAAAAAATCATGATATTTACATTTAAATATCATGATTTTCTATTTAAAAATATAACTAATACTAAAATGAATTTAAAATATTTATAAAACTCTTGGGATTTTACTGGATTTTTTTTTACCGAAGGTCCAGGGCGACCAGAAAGCCCGGTCGACTCCGCAGAGTCGAAACCCCTGCAAAATCGTAAACTTTACTTTTAATAGCTGAATAGTAACAAGATTTCAAATTATTTAAACTATTTTATTTCATATTAGTATAAAATAAAATATATTTAAATAATTATAATTAGGCTAATAATCAACACTTTGCTTCCTAGTTTCTTTAATCTCCTCAATAGATATGTCTGGATTTACATACTGATAATCTTCATACTTAGGTTTCATTTTTTTAAACTTAATAGCTTTTTTAGGACAATAATTTATACAGGCAAAGCACATATTACATTTATCACCTACTATAGGAAACTCATTTGATTCTTTTATATTATCTGCACTACAAACTTTAGCACATATTCCACAGTTTATACACTTATCTTTTTCTATAACTATTTTATTCATACCTAAGATAGACTTGCTGATAATTTTCATTGGTGGCATTACAAGAGAATAAAGTATGCTTTTAGAAGGCGAAGGTGTTATGCTTTTCCCCAAAATCGACAAAGAATCTTTTTCAATTTTAACTTTTGCTTCTTCTATCATTTTAGCCTGTAATTCACGTTTGGTAGGAAAAATAATGCTATTGTCAGGAAGTTGTACATGAAAACAAGCATCTATATCTATTCCATGTGCTTTTAATCTCATATATGGATAATATAAAGCATTCCCCATAGTTTCTCCATAATTTGTATATAAAAAAATATAGGATGTTTTTAAAGGTTTAAATTTATTTAGAAATTTATGAATTACATCTGGTGCATCTATAAAATATGTAGGATAAATAATACCAACCATATCAGCTTTACTAGAAATATTCATATTTACATTCAACTTATTTATTGGAATTAATTTAACATCTTCTAGATTGGAAGCTATTCTTTTTGCAATATATAATGTATTTCCTGTTCCTGAAAAATAATATAATTCTACTGACATAAATATATCCCTTCAAAAAATAGGTGTATTAATTTTAGAGAAATACACCTATTTTAAAATATTAAATTATTTTATTTGTCTTCAATACCTTTTTTGCTGAAGTTTCCATTATAGGTTCTGCTTCATTTGTAACACATTCTTTTGTAATTATAATTTTTGTAACATGAGTAGATGGAGCTTCATACATAGTATTCATTAGCATCTTTTCAACTATAGCTCTTAATCCTCTTGCACCTGTTTTTTGTGCAATTGCCTTTTTAGCTATTTCTATCAAAGCATCATCGTTAATTACTAAATCTATATCATCATATTTAAATAATTTTTTATATTGCTTTAATAAAGCGTTTCTTGGTTCTGTCAATATTTTTACCAATGATTGTTCATCTAACTCATCTAAAACAGTTATGATGGGCAATCTTCCAACCAATTCAGGTACTATTCCAAATTTGACTAAATCCTGTGGTATAACTTTTCTAAAAATATTTTCAGTTTCTTTACTTCTTGCTACAACATCTGAGCCAAATCCCATAGAAGAAACATTTGTTCTATTTAAAATCGACTTTTCTAAACCATCAAATGCTCCACCACAAATAAATAATATATTTTTTGTGTCTATATGAATAAACTCTTGGTTTGGATGCTTTCTTCCACCTTGAGGAGGTACATTTGAAACTGTACCCTCAATTATTTTCAGTAAAGCTTGTTGAACTCCTTCACCACTTACGTCTCTAGTTATAGATGTATTTTCAGACTTTCTAGCGATTTTGTCTATTTCATCTATATATATAATTCCTCTTTCAGCTGCTTTTATATCAAAATCTGCTGCTTGAATAAGTCTTAGCAATACGTTTTCTACGTCTTCACCTACATATCCAGCCTCAGTTATTGTAGTTGCATCTGCTATAGCAAAAGGAACATCTAACGCCCTTGCTAGTGTTTGCGCTAAAAAAGTTTTTCCAACTCCTGTTGGCCCCAAAAGAAGTATGTTACTTTTTTGAATTTCTACACCTTCTTCTGTTTCAATTGAAGAAATACGCTTATAGTGATTATAAACAGAAACTGCAAGTGCCTTTTTTGCATTATCTTGACCAACAACATATTCATCAAGAATTTTCTTTATTTCTTTTGGCTTTTTTAACTTTAATGATAGTTCAACATTGTTTTCTTTTTTTGTTTTTGTTTTTTCGTTTTGTACTGGTCCAGCAATTATGTCATAGCAATACATTACACATTCATCACAAATATTTGTGCTACCAGAAGAAAACATGCTCTGTACTCTATTTTCACCTTTTCCACAAAAACTACATTTTTTAAATCCGCTATCAGGCATAAAACACCAACCTATCTCTTATCTATTACCTTGTCAATTAATCCGTATTCTGCTGCCTCTAAAGCAGTCATAAAGTTGTCACGCTCAGTGTCGTTTTCAATAATACTTATTTCTTTTCCGGTATTTGATGCAAGAATTGTATTTAGCTTATGTCTGGTTCTAATGATATGATCTGCTCTGATTTTTATATCTGTAGCTTGACCTGAAATTCCACCGCCTGCTATTAACGGCTGATGTATCATTATTTCACTATTTGGTAAAGCAAAACGCTTACCTTTTGCACCCGAAGAAAGTAAAAAAGCACCCATAGAAGCTGCAAGTCCTATGCATATTGTTGATACATCACACTTTATGTATTGCATTGTATCATATATAGCCATACCTGCTGTTACTGAACCTCCAGGACTGTTAATATAAAAGTTTATATCTTTTTCCGGATCTTGGCCTTCTAAATATAATAATTGTGCTACAACTAAACTAGCTGTTACATCATTTACATCTTCTGAAAGCATTATTATACGATCATTTAATAATCTTGAATATATATCATACGAACGTTCGCCTCTACTTGTTTGTTCAACAACCATTGGAACTAAACTCATAAAAAATATCTTCCTTTCTTTTTCTATATTGATATTAATTTTTATCCTTGATAACACATATTCTCCTATAACTTATAAAAGAAATAGGAGTATATGTTAGTTTTTATTACTATTCTTGAACTTCTTCTGCAACTGCTTCTACTACTTCTTCAACTAAAGTGTTGTCAACAACTGCACTTTCTTTAATTATTTCAGCAGCTTTTCCTGCTAAAAGATCTAACTTATAGTCTTCAATGTTTATAATTCTCTTAACTTGCTCAACTTCCATTTTGTTGTTGTCTGCAAGTTCTTTAATACCATTCTCAACTTCTTCATCTGTAACTTCAACATTTTCAAGTTGAGCTATTTTTTCAAGAGCTAGTCTAAGTTTAACTTCGCCTTCTGCTCTTTCTTTATATGTAGCTCTAAATTCATCCATATCCATACCTGTGTATTGTAGGTATAAATCTAAACTCATCTTGCTTTGACTTAACTTATTTTCAAATTCATGAATAAGTCTATCTATTCTGCTATCAAACATACACTGTGGAATTACACCTTCAAGTGAGTTAATAACTTTATCAAAAACAGCATTTTCAAACTCAATGTTTGATTGATTTTCTGATGATTCAATCATTTTTGTTTTTATGTCATTTTTTAGTTCTTCTAAAGTGTCAAACTCAGATGTATCTTTTACAAATTCGTCATCTAACTCAGGTAATTCTTGTGCTTTAATTTCTTTGATTTTGATTTTGAATACAGCCTCTTTGCCAGCAAGGTCTTCCATACCATAAGTTTCTGGGAATGTAACATTTATTTCAAAATCTTCGCCTACAGAATGACCAACTATTTGTTCTTCAAATCCTGGTATAAACTGTTTACTTCCCAATGTAAGTGGGAAATCTTCACCTTTTCCACCTTCAAAAGCTACGTCATCTTTAAATCCTTCAAAGTCAATTACAACTTCATCATTCATTTCAGCTGGACGGTCTTCAACAGGAACTATGCGAGCATTTCTTTTTCTTAAAGTTTCAATTTGCTCATCTACTTCAGCATCTGTAATTTCTTTAACTACTTTTGGTGATGCTATACCTTTATAGTTTTCTATGCTTACTTCAGGTTTTGTAATGCATGTTGCTTTTAGAACAACTCCATTTTCTTTGTCTACTGAAACAAGTTCGATAGAAGGTTGTGCAACTACTTCTAACTTTGTTTCTTCGATAGCTGAATACAACTCACTACCCACAAGACTATTTATAGCTTCTTCATAGAAAGCATTTTCGCCAAAATAGTTTTCAGCCATTTTTCTACTTACTTTACCTTTTCTGAAACCTGGAATTGCTATATTTTTCTTTTCTTTTTGATATACTTTTTCAATAGCAGCATCAAAAGATGCAGCATCTACCTCAAGAATTAATTCGTGTGTATTAACTTCTACGTTAGTTGAAGATTTTAAACTCATTTTACTTTTCCTCCATTTTTAAATAAAAACATATCTATTATTATATCATACATAATGATATTTTGCTATAGACAAATAATTGTTCTCTATTTTATATAAATTACAACACTTTTTTTGGTGTAAATTTTACAAAATCACTAGATACTAATTCAAAATATATTCCATCTCGCTCACCACAAATGGCATAACTACAAGACAAACCATGTAAATGACCATAAAAACATTTTTTTATTTTATAATCATACAAAACTTGTAAAATATCATAATTGTAATTTGAACCATAAATAGGCGGATAATGCATAAATACAACTGGTTCTAAGTTACTTTCAATAGCAGATTTTATAGAAACTTCCAATCTTTGAACTTCTCTTTTCAAAATACTGCTTTCTTCTTTTTCACCATTTATACTTACCCAACCTCTTGTTCCACATATTCCATATTTACCATATGCATAGTGGTTATTATGTAAGATTTTCATATTATAATTATTTTCCGATATAAAATTATCCATTTTGTTTTTAGTTGCCCACCAAAAATCATGATTTCCTTTTAAAATTATCTTTTCTCCATTTAAAGAGTTTATATAATCAAAATCATTTTTTGCACCTTTTAGACCTACTGCCCATGAGACATCGCCAAGTATAACCACGGTATCATCTTTTTTTACTGTCTTGTTCCAATTTTCAAACAAGATATTTATGTAATTTTCCCATCCCTTGTAAATATCCATTGTTTTTTCAGGATGGTCAATTGACAAATGTAAATCTCCAATAGCATATAAAGCCATTACATACCACCATTTTAAAATGTACTTAAATACTTATTTTAACTTAAAAGTATTTATTACATAGTTTTTCATTTCTGTTTTCTCGATTGAATCCGAATGAAGCAAAGGCTTGTTTTTTAATTCTGCCAATGATTCTGGAATATTTATATTAGAAATTGAATTCAAAACATTTACCATTTCGTATTCATCTTCTGTTTTCTTGCTTATATCAATAGCTTCTATTACACTCTCTGTAAACTTATATGGGCTTGCTGTAGAAGCAATAATTGTTTTTGTTGTATCATTTGTTTCATTTTTATAATCCTCATATACTTTTACAGCAACTGCAGTATGAGTATCACATGTATATGAATATTTTTCAAAGATCTTCTTTATTGTCGTTTTTGTTTGGCTGTCGTCACAGTATCCAGCATAAAAATCTTCTTTGAGTTTTGATTTAACTTCATCTGTTATTTCATACTTTCCTTTTGTAGATAAATCCGAAAACCATTGTTTGATTGTTTGGTCGTTTTCACCTGTTAACAAGTACAATAGCCTTTCTAAGTTACTCGAAATTAAAATGTCCATAGAAGGAGAATTTGTTGCATAAAACTCTCTGTTTCTATCATACACGCCTGTATTAATAAAATCTGTTAATACCTTATTTACGTTAGAAGCACATATTAATTTGTTTAATGGTAATCCCATTTTTTTAGCATAGTAAGCAGCTAAGATGTTACCTAAATTTCCAGTAGGAACTACTACATTTATTTTTTCACCTAGCGAAATTTCTTCGTCTTCTAATAAAGTATCATATGAGGATATATAGTAAACTATTTGTGGAACTAATCTTCCCC